>DAOVDS010000009.1 GCA_030669415.1 bacterium | reverse complement strand
GGGTGGGGTACTGGTCGTCTGCAAGTTGGGCAAGGAGCTTGTCTATTTTCTGCTTGAGCTGGGCGGGGAGTTGGGGTTTGTCATCCTGGGCGTGCAGGAGGGTGCAGGGGACGAGAGTCAGGAAAGTCAGGGCGAGAGTTGCGATGTAAATCGTTCGGAACACTGTCTGGTTTCCTTCAAGAGCGGCGTCAAGCCGACTATACATACATTCTACCATCTGCGGAGCGCAAGTCAAACGGGGTGTGCGAAATTGCACAGAAATCAGGCGCACATGCGTAATTTCTCTTGAGTTTTTGAATTTCTGTGTTTGAATTGCACATGTGCAATCGTCTATGGAGATGAGGTGATGAGGCACGAGTAACACACGGGGGGGCTATGGCTTCCAAGCGCGTGGTAGTGGTAACTGATTCTGAGAAGGCGGGAGAGATACTGCACGCTGCCATTGCGACGTGCGGGTTCCTTGGCTTTGTCACCGACGACCTCGACGAGGCGATTGACGAGCATTGCATCGAGGGAATAGCCCTTGTTGTGGTTGATTCGCTCAGGGATACTGTTGATGCAAGCATGCAGATACAAATCCTTGCTGACAGGGGGTTTAACGATGTCCCTGTTATTGTTCTCGGCATGAAGTCAACAATGTCCTCAGTGATGCGCGCCTACGGCGCCGGTGCTTCCATCTACCTGCCCAAGCCGTTCAGCAGGGCTATCTTCATTGATACTGTAAACTACCTGATAGGCGACCTCACACCCGAGGAGCAGGCCCAGATAGAGAAGCGCCTGATAATGTAGGTGGCGCCCGCCGTTGTCTTAACCTCCGACAAGCTCAAGCACGCCCAGCAGCGAGTCTCCAGTTAGGCAGCACGTTACGGCGGATTTCACCTCGTCGGGCGCATGTGCAACGCAGCAGCTTGTACCGGCCTCTTCGAACATCGTGAAGTCGAGCGCCGAGTCGCCCACGGCAAGCACCTCGTCTTTTGACATGCCCAGCTTCTCACGCAGCGCCCGCATTGCGTGGTGCTTGTGGTTGCAGGGGACGCTCAGCTCTATCTCTCCGGTGAGCAGGCCGTCGGGCCCCACGAGGAGCGGGTTGGCAAACACGTGGGGGGAATCGAGCTTCGCGGCCAGCCAGCTTGCGAACTGCAGGATTGTGCTTGAGACAAGGGCTGTAGCAATAGCGCGGCTGTGAAGCTCGGCAAAAGTCTCGTGCATGCCGGGGGCGTAGGAGAGCATTGCCGCTGCATCGGTAATGATGGATGGCGGATTGCCGCGGTACTCGTGGGCGTCTGCACGCGCGAACTCGTTGTATTCAATCTCGCCGCGCTGGAAACGCTCAAGATGCATCAAACCCACCGACTCCCAGGTACCCAGGTTTCGGTATATCATCTCCCAGATTGGGGTGCCGCGCGTAAGCGTATCATCAATGTCGAATACAACGAGCTTAACCATTTTTCACCCTGAGTGCGAGTTGCCCGCACCCGGCGTGTATGTCTGTCCCGCGGCGAAACCGAATCACCGCCTCCACGCCCGCCTCGAGCAGGGCACGCTTCCACCGCGGGGCCTGTCCGCCGCCGACGGGATAGACGGCCTTGCGTGCCCCGGGATTCATCTCGATAAGGTTCACATTCACCTTGACGCTGCGCGCGATTTTCGTCAGGCGGCGAAGGTCCCCGTCCGAGTCGTTCTCGCCCGGTATGAGAACGTACTCGATTGTGGCGCGCCGCCCGGTCGTGTCCACGTAGTGGCGCAGCGCGTCAAGCACCTCCGCGAGCGGGTGTTTGCGGTTGACCGGCATGAGCCGGGAGCGCTGCTTGTCGGTTGTGGCGTTCAGAGAAAGCGCGAGGCGGACCTGCAGCTTCTCCCGGGCGAAGCGGCGTATCCCTTCGGGCAGGCCCGCAGTCGAGACTGTCATTCGGCGCGCGCCTATGTTTGCGCCATCCTTGTGGTTGAGGATTCTTATGGCGCGCAGCACGTTCTCGTAGTTGAGAAACGGCTCGCCCATCCCCATGAAGACGAGGTTGGCGGCCCGGCCTTCCCGGGACTGCGAGTCCTCCACCTGCGCGACAATCTCGCCTGCGGTGAGGTTGCGCTCGAAGCCCAGCGCGGCTGTCGCGCAGAAGGTGCAGCCGAGAGCGCAGCCCACCTGGGTAGAAACGCACTGGGTTCTTCTTCTGCCTTCAGTGAGAAAGACTGTTTCGATTTTGAGACCGTCGTGCAGCTTGAGCAGGAGTTTCACCGTGCCGTCTTTCGAGCGCTGCCGGCTGGCGAGTGTGACTGTGGCGATTGTGAAGTCCGCTGCGAGCTTCTTTCGCAGGGCGCCGGGAAGGTCGCTCATGGTGGCGAAGTCGTGGGCGCAGCGCCGGTGCAGCGAGCGGAATATCTGTACCGGCGCGAACGGTCTGGCGTCGAGGTTCTCAAGCGCTGTGCGGATTTCAGGCAGAAATATCTCTCGCATATCCCGCTTCATGCGCGCGAGTATAGCAGAAGCACCTGCGAAGTCCAGCGAAAGGTGGGCCCCGTAGCAGCCTGACGCTTGACTTGACCGGTACCGGGGTTAGAATATCCAGGCGGCTGCTGCGAGAGCCGAACCGAAAACACTTGGGGGCTTGCGGTGATTGAAGTCAAGAACGTTACGATGCATTACGGGCCTGTCAGGGCGCTTGATTCTGTGTCGTTTACTGCGCTCACGGGGCGTGTCCTGGGACTGCTGGGCCCGAACGGCGCCGGCAAGACGACGACCATGAACATAATTGCCGGCCACCTGGTCCCGGATGCCGGAACAGTCGCTGTCGGCGGGCACGACGTGCTGGAGAACCCGGTCGAGGTGAGAAAGCTGATAGGCTACCTGCCCGAGCGCGAACCGCTTTATCCCGACATGGAAGTGGCGGAGTTCCTGCGCTTCGTGGGCAAGGCCCGTGGGCTCAGGGGCGAGCTGCTCAAGACCAGGACGCAGTGGGTACTTGATGCGTGTTCGCTGCGGGGAGTCTACCGCAAGCTGGTGGGCGACCTTTCACGCGGCTACCGCCAGAGGGTGGGGCTGGCCCAGGCGCTTATCCACGACCCGGGAGTGCTCATACTCGATGAGCTGACCTCCGGGCTCGACCCGTTGCAGACCTCGGAGATACGAAAGCTTGTAAGGGACCTCGCGACGGGTGCCGGCGGCGCGGGCAAGTGTATTATCTTCTCGACGCACGTGATGCAGGAAGCGCAGGCGGTAAGCGACCACGTTGTGATAATCAACCACGGCAGGATAATCGCCGATGGCGAGCCGGACGAGATAAAGGCGCACGCCAGTGCTGCGGCGAGCATCCTTCTGACGGTGGAAGCAGACCGCAAAGAGGTGGAAGATGCGCTGCGTGCACTTGCATCGGTTCAGGGGCTGGACCTGATAGGCCGGGAGTTGGCGGCCGTGAGCTACCGGATAACACCTGCGGACTCAGGTGAGCTGCGAAGGGAGCTTGCCGAAACCATCAAGGCGAAAGGCTGGCTTGTAACAGAGTTGACGCCGTCAAAGCCTTCGCTCGAAGATGCTTTCCTGACACTTACGCGCGCTGCCGAAGGGGACTCTCCTGCCTCCTCGCCACTTCCTGAAAGTGAGGAGAAGGGAGAGGGTGAAACTGCCAAAGGCGGGGAGGTGGCGCAATGAGAAACATCTCCACAATTTTCAAGCGGGAGTTCCTGGCATACTTCAACTCGCCCATAGCCTACGTGGTCGCCATCGTGTTTCTTCTCGTGAATTCCGGGCTCTGGCTATTCATGTCGAATTTCTTTCTCATGAGAATGGCGGAGATGCGGCTCTTCTTCGGCATCCTGCCCATAACGCTGGCAGTCTTCATGCCGGCTGTGACCATGCGCATGTGGGCCGAGGAGCGCCGCACAGGTACGATAGGGCTGCTCCTCTCGCTGCCGGCCAGGAACCACGAGCTTGTCCTGGGGAAATTCCTGGCGTCGCTTCTGTTCTACCTCGTCATGCTTGCAGGCACGGTGACAATACCGCTCATGATTGCACTTGCAGGCGACCCGGACTTCGGACCAATCCTGGGTGGCTACATAGGCTCGATATTCCTGGGCGCGTTCTTTCTGTCCGTGGGGCTTTTCGTGTCTGTGCTTTTCAAAGACCAGATACTGGCGCTTATCGTCTCCATAGTGCTCTGCCTGGGGTTCTACCTTCTCGGAACCGACCTCGTCGCCATGCCGCTTGACGGCTGGACAGGCGGGCTGGGCACGGCGATAAAAGAGGCGGTCGGCGTCGCCTGGCGGCTCCAGTCGGTCGAGCGCGGGGTCCTCGGCCTCGGGGATGTGATACACTTCGTGTCGTTCACCGCGGGGTTTGTGCTTCTGAACGTCTACGCCATTGAGTCGCGGGTACGCATGAGGGGTGCATCGCTCTTCCCCGCCGGCGTGGCGCTGGTACTGGCCATAGCAATCGCGGTGAGCGTTGCCGCCTCGGAGATGAGCTTGCCCAGGTTCGACATGACCGAAGGAGGGGTGTATTCGCTCGCGGCGCCCACGCGCAGGGTACTGGCCGGGCTCAAAGCCCCGGTAAAGGTGCACTACTATGTTACTCCCAGGGACCGCATGCCGACATACATGAATATGAAGAACCTCGAGCGCGACGTGCGCGACAAGCTGGAGGAGTTTGTCGAGTACTCGCACTCGCTCACCTACGAGATAATCGACCCCACCGTGGACGTGGAGACGCAGAACAAGCTGCAGGCGCGCAATATCGTCCCGTTTACCGCCCAGTCTGTCCAGCGGGACTCGCGTGAGGCGAGGCTGATATACTCTGCAATCTCCATCTCATATCTCGACAAGAAGGAGGAAATCCTCCCGCGCGTGATTCCCCAGACGCTTGGGCAGCTCGAGTACGAGCTTATCTCGCGCATCTACCGCATGACGCTCGAAGACAAGCCGACAGTCGCCATCTATGCGCCTCTTCAATACCGGGACCCGAACATGCGCGACGAAACGTACCGCAAGATGATGGCAATGAGAGGCATTCCCGTACCACCGCCGGAGGACCGGTTCTCGCTTGTGAAGCGGCTGCTCAGCGGGGAAGGCTACCACGTGGTGCCGGTCAAGCTCGAGGGGGCGGCGAAGATACCCGCGCGGGCCAGGACCCTCCTCGTATTGGAGCCCGAAGAGCTCAAGCCCGAGCAGGTGAGGGAAATAGAGAAGTTCGTCGCCGGGGGCAAGAACCTGTTTCTGGCCCTTCAGAAGCACACTTTCCGCTATATGGCTGCGCCGCGGGGCGGCTGGAGTGTGATTCCCACAAGAGTCAACTCAGGCATGGAGCCCTTCCTGCGGAAGTTCGGGCTGTCCGTGGCGGACAGTATTCTCATGGACAAGAATTCGCAGATGGTGCAGATGAACCGCCGGGCAGGGCAGTGGGTGTTTCGCGAGCCGGTAAGCTGCCCCGTTCAGATAGAGGTCATCCCGGAGAACATGAACAAGGAGACGGGCATTACCGACCGGCTTTCCGGCCTTGCGTACTTCTGGGGAGGTGCCCTGACGATAGACGAGAAGGCGCTCGAGAAGGCCGGGCTCAAGGCGAAAAGGCTGTTCACCACTTCCGCGGGTGCGTGGTCCCTCGCCGGGAAGACGACGCCGCTTATGCCGCAGGATATTGACCCGGCGCTGCATAAGAAGAAAGGCAGACGCCTGCTGGCGGTTTACCTCGAGGGCCAGGCGCCGGGCGGCAGGGACAAGAACACGACGACCGAGGTCATTGTCGTCGGCTGCGCGGAGATGTTCAGCGACGACCTCCTCAGGGGACTCTCAAACGCGACGTTCCTGCTCAACAGCGTCGATGCGCTGACTCTGAAAGAAAACCTTTCAAGCGTGCGGACAAAAGGCAGCGTGGTCAGGATGATTGGCGACCTCACGGATGGCCAGAAACTCTTCTACAGGTTTCTCGTGCTGGGGCTTGTCCCGATTATTCTCGTAGCGCTGGGTATCACGCGTTCGATAATACGCAAGAGGCGCAGGGCGGCGTACCTGAAGAAGTTCTCTCAGTAGCAGGTGATGTGCAGGGGGAGTTACGCTGTATGAAGAGCAAGCAGATTCTCATACTCGCACTGGTCTTTGTTGCACTGATTGTGGTTGTTGTTGTGTCCAGGTCATCAAGGCCGGGGCCGCAGACTGAGATAAAAGAAACCGCGCTGGCGGAAAATTTCGAGCCGGGCCAGGTGGGCTATATCGAGTTCTACCACGGCGCAAAGCCGGCGCAGAAAGTAATCCTCGAAAAGAAGGACCAGACCTGGATTGTGCCCTCGAAATACGGCGCGCGGGCTGATACAAAAAGGATTGACAGCCTCCTGAACGACCTGCGCGGCTTGAGCGGTGAAGCGCGTGTCCGCGACCCCGCCCTTTTTGAGGAGTTCGCCATTACGCAGAAGCAGGCCGTGCACCTGATAGTCAGGGACACCGGCGGCACCGAGATGATGCACCTTCTGCTCGGAAAGGCCGGGCCCGACTGGCGAAGCAGCTTTGTAAGAATTGCCGGCGGGAACTCGGTGTACCTGGTAAACGTAGGGCTGCTTTCGCGCCTCGGCGTAGGCCGGCCAAAAGAGGGGCCTCTTACAGGTATCGAGGCGCACCGCTGGCTAGACCTCACACTTCTTCCCGGCGTGGAAGCGGACAAGGTAGTGGCACTGCACCTGCGCTCACCGCAGACTGAGCTCTCCTTTGAACGCGCCCCCGGGAAGGCTGAGAAAGGAAGCACCACGCCGGAAGGCGTGGTGAAAGAAAAGCCCGGCGAGAAAGGCCCCTGGAAGCTGACCACCGCCGGTATTCCCTACGCCGCCAGGGACAGGGGTGTTGATGCGCTTCTCAAAGGGCTTCTCAACCGCAGGGCCGAGGATGTCGCCGACCCGGCCAAAGAGGCGCAGTACGGTTTTGAGGATGCGAAGTACACGGCGACACTCACCTTCGAAGACAAGACGACGAAGAAAATCGTTGTTGGCAGGGAAACAGGAAAGGACGAAAGGGAGAAATTCTACCTCAAAATTGAAGGCGACCCGCTTCCCTACACAGTTGCCGCGTACGTGGTGGAGCGTCTTTTCGAGGATGCCGGCAAACTGCTTGAGCTCAAGGTGCTTGACATCGCTGAGAGAGATGTCAAGTCAATTACGCTGGATGGTCCTGAGAAGAAAATTGTTCTTGAACGCGACGAAAAGAACAAGTGGACAGTAAGGGAGCCTGCGCTTCCCTTCAAGGAGACAAAAGACGCCGCCAAACGGCTGGCCGAGAAGTTCCTCAAGTTCGAGCCGGACGATTTGCTCAACCTCTGGAAAACGGGAGAGGTGTGGGTAACGGTAAGCTCTGCATACCTGCAGCTCGCGGACGGCGGGACAAAGGAGATAAGTTTTTCCCAGGAGATCGAAGGCACTGATGGAGACAGATATGCGTTCGCAGAAGGGGCGAAATCAGTCTTCAGCGTGAGAAAGCACACTTACAGCCAGCTTTTTCCCGGCCTGACAACTCTCTTTGAAGTAGAGCTTGCGGACCTGAACAGGAAGGATGTCTCGACTGTCGAAGTTGAGAGAGACGGGCAGAAGTTCGTTCTCAAGCGCGACCCGGACGAAGGAGACAAGTGGCTTCTTGAGATACAAGGCTATACCTTCAGCGCCGACAGGAAGAAAGTAGAAGAAATTGTCAACTACTTCACCTCCCTGCGCCCGGGCGAGGTTCTTGGCAAAGTTGAGCTGGCGAAGTACGGGCTGGACAAACCAGCCGTTACTGTGAAGCTGAGTGACGGGAAAGAGACAGTCACGATTATCGTGGGTGATAAAGAGAAGGATGGCACGAAGTACTACGCCGCGGAGGCCGAAAGCGGCGTGGTCTTCACCATCGTCGACAAGGCGGTCGAGACCGCGAAGGTCAGGCTCTCGCAGCTTGCGGCTTTGCGTATATTCCCACTGGGCAAGGATTACGATTCGTTTTCCCTGTCCACCGCTAAGGTTTCCCTGAAGGCCAAGCGAGAGGAAAGGGAGAAGGATGGCAAAAAGGTGAAAGTCTGGCTTGAAACCAAACAGCTTGCGACGGACGAAGGACTCACAACCAAACGGAAGCAACTTGACAGTGACCTGATGCGTAAGCTCATTGCGAAAGTCCAGTCATCTCTCTATGCGACTGATGTTCTTAAAGAGCGTCCGGCGATATACGAGTGGATTGATGACTGGATATCGCTTGGAGCAGACGATGAGAACTTCTCTCTCACCCTGCACGGCATGAGGGACGAAAAGGAAAAGGCGCGTTATTGCACCTTTCACGGCACCAAGGACAGGACGCCAACTTTCGCAGTATGGTTTCTTGTGCGGGAATCGCTGCTTGAGGCGATTTTCAAGGAAGCAGCGAAGATAGTGGAGTCGGCCAAACTGAAGGAGCCGGGCAAAAAATAGCAAGCCGCGGGCTTCAGCCCGCGGGTGTTTAGCCGCGTTGCCTGCAACGCGGATGGAATGCGCCGCAGGCGGCGCGGCTAAGCGAGATGGAATGAACTATTCTGAAGCAGTTTCATTTCTCGACTCGTACGTCAACTACGAGAAGCTGCCTGACTACCGCTGGACGCAGGCCGCGTTCAGGCTCGACCGGATGTTCAGGATGCTGGAGCTGCTCGGCGACCCTCACACAAAGTACCCTTTAGTTCATGTCGCAGGCACGAAAGGCAAGGGCTCAACCTGCGCTTTTGCCGCCTCGGTGCTTCAGGAGCACGGACTGAAAGCAGGCCTGTACCTTTCCCCGCATGTCCGTGACCTGCGCGAGAGAATTTCCATAGATGGGAGCTGGATAGAAAAAGAGGATTTCGCGCAGTTGATGGGCGAGCTGCGGCCGGCAATCGAGCAGGTCGAAAAGGAGATGATTCCCACGACCTACTTCGAGATTCTCACCGCGCTGGCAATGATGCATTTTGCCCGAGAAAAGGCTGATGTGGCCGTCTTTGAGGTGGGAATAGGTGGCAGGCTGGATGCCACCAACGTGGTGACTCCGGTTGTGTCAGTGATAACGAGTATCGGCTTCGACCATACAGACAAGCTTGGCGATACGCTTGGGGAGATTGCAGGTGAGAAGTGTGGGATAGTGAAGCCGGGAGTGCCGGTTGTCAGTGCGCCCCAGGTGCCGGAGGCTTCAGAGACGATTGAGCGAATCTGCGCCCAGCGCGGCTCGCCGCTACGGGTGATAACTGACTCGGGTGAATACGAAGTCTCGAAGCTGGGTATCGAGGGCATTCACCAGCGCGTGAACGCGGCCTGCGCGATGGGAGCGCTCGAAGAGCTGGAGAAGGCGGGCCTGGTGAAGCTTGACAGCGCGAAGGTCGCGGGAGGGCTGGCAAAGGCATTCTTGTCGGCGCGCTTTCAGGTCGTACCTGGCGAGCCCTGTTACCTGCTTGACGGGGCGCACAACGAGGATTCGCTCAAGGCCCTTGTGGATAGCCTGCGGGAGCGTGCCGACCTCGTGGGTCGAAAGAAAGTCGCGCTCGTGGGGCTTGCGTCTGACAAGGACTTGCGCGCGTGCCTGGCAGTCCTGAATGAAGTTGTGGATGAGTTTATCTTCACGCGCACATCCAACCCCCGGGCTGCGGCGCCTGAGGAGCTGTTGAAAATACTAACGGAGTTCGGCGCGGGGCCCGCAAGGGCAGTGGAGGATATCGGGGCAGCCCATCGTATGGGGCTGGAGGCCGCCGGCTCCGGCGGATTGGTAATTGTTACAGGGTCATTCTACTTGGCAGGAGACATCGCATCCATTATAATGAATGATGCAGAGGCAACAGGTTGAGCCGGGCAGAAGGAAGGTGAATTATGCGCAAATGCGGGAAGTGCGGAAAGCGGACGCGGGATAATGCGAAGTTCTGCCCGAACTGCGGGGAGAGTTTGCCTCAAATCAAGGTGGAAGAAGGGATTGACAAGGAAATAGATGAGGCGACGCTTCACATAGACACCGAGATACGCGAGGGGCCGCCGAGGACCGCAATAATTGTAATGGATGGTACTGTCGAGGCCAAGGATGCCAGGCTTCTGCGGACGATATTCCGCGAGATTGATGAAAAAGAGGTCAAGAATGTCGTGCTCGACCTCGAGAATGTTGTGTACATGTCATCAGCGCCGCTGGGACTGCTTGTAAGCTATGCCACTGAGAAGAAGCAGAAGGAAGGCACGTACTGCGTATTCCTGGCCGGGGTTTCACAGGCGGTGGGGGGTACTATGAGCGTCCTGGGGCTGGTGCCTTTCTTTGCGATATTTCCCAACCTTGACAGCGCGATTGCCACGCTGGGACTGTAGCCCCGGAGCGCGGGTGCTACTTGAGTCTTCTGCGTGTGTGCCTGCGCCTGGTTACCGGGCGTGCGGGACTGCTTGCCTTCTTGCGCTTTATCAGCTCGACAAAGGCTGAAATCAGGTCCGTGGGTTCCTGGTAGCGGTCATCAGGCTCCGGCTCGAGCATACGCGCAATGACCTGAGCTATCTCCTTGCCAATCTCGGGGTTCTTTTCCATTGGGTCGGGTGGTGTGTTGCTCAGGTGAGCCAGCAGCGCCTCTCTGGGAGTGGCAGCCTTCCCGAATGGGTAACTTCCCGTGGCGAGGCGGAACAGAGTGGCACCGAGCGAGTAGATGTCGCTGCGGATATCGGGGCTGCCGCCTCGCACCGCTTCAGGGGATGTGTAGTACACTATGTCGAAAAGGGTGGAAGGCAGGGTAAACTCGCTCTCGAGGTTAATGTGCCTGCTCAGGCCGAAATCGCATACTTTGACAATGCCCTCGGCATTAACGATGATATTGGAGGGTTTCAAATTGCCGTGCACCAGGCCGCCGCTGTGGGCCTCGGCCAGCGCGTAAGCTGTTTCAAGCCCTATGTGGAGCACCTGGCGCTCAGTCAGTTTGCCCTTCTTGCGCACGATTTCGCGCAGGTTCTGGCCCCTCACGTATTCAGAAATACAGAAGCATATACCGCGTATCTGGCCCGCATCGATGACGTGAGCGATGTTTTTGTGGTGGAGCCTTCCGGCCTGCTTTGCCTGGTCGAGGAAGCGGCTGGTGTATTCCTTGTCGGCGCTGAACTCGCGGCGGATGATTTTGACCGCGACCTCGCGGTCGAGACTGACCTGCCTGGCTCTGTAAGTGGCGCCCAGAAGACCCTCTCCCAGCTTGGAGACGAACTTGTAGCCTTCGATCCTGGGGTGGATGGAGCCCTGTGCGCGCAGGATTTCCGTTACCTGGCCCTGGGAGATGAAACCCTTGTCCACAAGTACCTCGCTGAGCTTGGGTGCCTCCAGGCCCATCTCGGAGATGTCTTTGCGTATCTGCCGGGACTTGAGCACCTGCTCCTCGCTGCAGTAACCCAACTGCACGGCGAGCATGCCGAAATCGAGCTCGGGCTTCTGCGCCTGCTTCGCGGGCTTGGCCAGCTTCGAGAGCTTGGCGCGGAATTCCTTTTCAAGCTCCCTGCTTGCGTGCAAGTCACGTTCGAGCTGGTCTATCTTTCGACTGAGGCCGCCTACCTGGGCCTCGTAGTCTGAGCGCATGCTTTCCAGGCTGCCCTCGATGTTCGCAATCTCTGAACGCTGCATCTCCTCAATGTCTTCGCTCATGCGCAGCTCGCTCTGCAGCGCGGAGAGCTCTTCCCGAAGCCCTATGAGCTCATCCGGGTCGACTGCTTCCTCGTTGGGGCTCTTAAGCTCCTCCAGCGAGGCCCGCAGTTGCTCGACCTGCACGGCGTATTCCCGGTCGTGGTCCTGTATCATCTGGGAGAGCTGACGGACCTCGTTCTCCCGGCGCTCGGCCATGGCGAGTGTTTGCGCAAGCTGGTCGGTGAGTTCCTTGATGGTGGTGTCTTTGGCGAAGCTCTCCTCACGCGCCTTTTCGAGGTCGGCGCGCAGCACCTGCGAGTTGTTCCTGAGCTTGAGCAGCTCAAACTCCGCCTCGGTGAGCTTTATGAGTATCTCCTTGTTTGAGTCACCGGCGTGCTCCGCGATGATTTCATTTATGAATTTGAGGATGGTTGAGGATGTAACTACCTTGACTCTTCCCCGAAGCTGGGTTGCATCCTTGACCCGGGCCTTCTCATGGATTCCATCCATGGCTTTCTTGATGCGTCTTGTTTTCTCATCCGTCATCAGGAATCCCTGCGCCGCGCGTTGCGCGGCTGCTCTGCTTTCTGCTTCCCCGCGTCCAGACAATTCCCCGGCTCGGGAATGGCATCGTCAATTATACCCCACAAAGTTGAGGAGGTCAAGCATTTATGAGGGAGAGATTCTGCCGGGGCCGGGGACAGGGGTCCGATTACCGGCTTCTGTCAATACGGCATGCTAAGGCGCGCTTCTCATAATCATGTCGGGGGCACCCGCGCCGCGCAATTGCGGGTGCTGTGCGCTGCCCTCCATCTCAGTCTCTTCGGCGACTTTGCCGGCGAGGTAGGTGTGGAGCTCGCCGAGAGTAATCACGCCATCCTTGTTATCGTCGGCGCCGCCCTTGAGACCTTCGAGCATATAGAAGGTGAATACACCGTGGCGGTGGTCATCGATTTCCATGGCCCCTTCGGCCGGCTTGCCCGAAAGGAGCAGGTAGCGCCCGGAACGTTGGAGGAGATTCTCAAAGACCGCCCCTTCACCCATACCGGCGAGCGAGCGGGAGCCCATGTTTCCGTTGAAGCTGGTGTCGAGCACAATCAGAAGCTTGTGCGCCTCAATACCGGACAGCTTCTCTTCTATCTCATCGAGTGAGATACATGAACCTTCCACATCGTGCGAGTCCACATCGTAGGGCGTTAGGTACAGCTTGGGCTCGGCGTCGCCGTTGCCGGTCTCGTCCCGGTCCACTACACTGACGCCGTAGCCCGCGAAGTACACGACCACCGAGTCGTGGCCCCGCGATTTGCGTGCGAGATAGTCCAGACCTTTGAGTATCCCCTCTTTTGAAGCGTGCTCGTTAGTCAGAAGCTTAACGTTGCGCGGCGGAAGCTGGCCGCCTTCGGGGTCGGTCAGGTACTTGTGTACCGATATGGCATCATCTTCGGTGTACTTGAGCTTGGGTATGTTGAAGTCCTTGTGCCGCGAGATACCGACAATCAGCCCGAGCCGGGTCTCGAGAAGGCTCTTGAGGTCCAGCTCTGAGACAGTCTGCCGGAAGCCCTCGTGGAGCCCGAGCACCGTATGCACCTGGACTTCCCTGAGCAGGCCCGGAAGGAGCTGCCTGCCGATTTTTCGCCAGTTTGCCTCGCCCAGAGAGCCGGGCACCCTGAATATGCCGGCAAGCTGCCAGCCGCGCTGGAAATCGTTGAGGCCCCGCTTGAACTGTACGCTGTGTTCCTCCTGGTAGAGAAGGACGCCGGAGCGGGCGCTGTGCAGAGTCGCCTCGATACTCATGGTCGCACCGTAGACCTCATCCTTTATCCACCAGGACGGTACCAGCAGGAACAGCCAGTTGACCAGGTTGGGAATGTACCAGCCGTTTACCCCGTCATAGAATGCTTCGAGGTTCTTGATGTCCAGGGACAGGACTAAGTCGTAATCCTGCTCCCAGGCAGCCTGCATCACAGCTTCATCTGAAGCATCCGCCTGCCCAACATCGAGGGGCCGGACCTCGCTGAAGATGTTGAACTTGCCCAGCGAGGCCACGATAGCTTCCCGAATCTGCCCCGGCTCGGCTGTTATGGGATTGCGCTCACGCGTCTCCTCGGCTGGGGCTTCTTCCCGGACGGGCATCTTGGCCGGCGCGACTGCGAGCCGCACCGGCAGCGGATCGCCGTAGTCGCGGCATTCGCTCAGCCGGGGGTCACCCGTGATATCTTCCAGCCAGGGCGTCGAGGCGCAGCCGAAAGCCCCGGCCGCGCATGCCAGCACAACGATTCCAAGCAGTTTTTTCTTCAATTACTTCTCCGGCGTAAGTGCGCAACGAAAGCCCGTGGTCCCCGAGCGATAGGTCGGTTTCGGGCACTTCTTCTTGGTGACGCGCGCGAAGCGCTTCAGCGTGCCTTCACTCAAACCGACGCTCCCGCCGCGGATGACGCGGTAGCTGTCCTTGTATGAGGAGCTCGTCCATTCAAACGCGTTCCCGCCCATGTCGAAGCATCCGGCGGGGCTTACATCTTTGCGGAATGAGCCCACCTTGGTCGGCTCGTCGTCCCTGAAATTGCCGTGTCCGGGGTTCCATTCATCACCCCATGGGTAGGTGAACTTGGTGCCGGTTGCCGCGTCATAGGAAGCCGCCTTTTCCCACTCTTCTTCCGTGGGAAGTCTCTTGCCGGCCCAGCGGGCGTAGGCCCGCGCCTCAAACCACGAGATTCCCGTGACGGGGAACTTCTCCTTGCCCTGCGGGAAAGCGCCGTTTTCCCACGTTGCAGGGCCCGGCTTGTCCGTCCTGTCTACAAAGGCCTTAGCCTGTTCAAAGCCCTCGGGGTCCCAGTACTTCTCCTCGGAATAACCGTCGGCATCGACGAAGGCCTTGTAGCTTCTGTTGGTGACCTCGAACTTGTCGATGTAGAAGAAGTCCACGAAGACCTCGCGCAGCGGGCTGCGGTCGTCTGGTGCGGCCGAGCCAATGGTGAATTTCCCGCTGAAGACAAAGACCATGTCCTGCGGACAGGAGGCGGCGGCGCTCACCTCGGCCTTCAGTTTGCGTGCGCGCTGGTCCTCGGGCCTGAAGAAGAGCGCCTGCTTGAGCTGGTCGATCGATTCCGTCCAGTCCCCCGACGCCTTGGTCGTCATAGCCAGGTCGATGTAGTGGTTGAAGCCCCTGTCTCTGCACTGTTCAATCAGCTCGGTAATCTCCGCCGGGTTGCTCGCGTACTTTTCTGCAGAGAGGTACGCCTTGAGCACCTCACGGTATTCCTTTCGGGCCAGATGGTCGCCGGCCTTGCGCACCATCCTGTCATACCGGACGCTCCTGAGCCTCTCGGCAATCTCCGGCGTCTCCTTGAACGACTCGGCCTTGACATACGCCTCTATGGCGGCGCTGGTCTTGCCTTCCTTGCGTTTGCTCTCGCCTTCCCAGAAGTACCGTGAGTACGAGGCCTCCTTCACCCGGTTGTCTATGTCATGCTTCTCCTCTTGCGAGATTCCCTCGAACTTCCTGGCAAGCTGAAGGTGCCGCAGCGCCTCGTCCCAGGAGGCATCTGCGAGGAACTTGTTCGCCTTCACAAGCAGCATCTCGAACTCTTCAGCCTTCTGGCGCGCCTTCTGTGCCCCGAGTACCAGCTCCTTCGCCTTCTCATCGTCGATTCCGAGGCCTTCGGCGAAAGAGAACACAAACACGGCTACACCGTAGTCTTTGTCACGCATATACAGGTTGCCGAGCTCGACTGCGGCGAAGTACTTGCTCTGCCTGGCATCCCTGTTGGTCTTGTCGTCCATCAACGCCCTGTCGAACTCGCGTATTGCATCGAAAAACTCGTTCTTCGCCTCGAAGCGCTTGCCCGCCTTCAGAGCCTCTCGCGCTCTTTCCAGCATCTCTTTTCCGCTTGCCGCAGCCTGAGAGGCGCGCTTCTTCGCCTCTTCCTTCTCCCGGGATTTCTCTTTTTCGGCAAGCGCGACCTGGACCTTGATAAGACCGCGGGTCACTTCCGGGTCCTGCGGCCTCAGTGCCTTGGCCATGTCATAGCGGGTCTTGGCCTTGAGGAACTCGCTTTCGCTCAGAAGCCTGCCCGCCTCGCTGATGTAATTGTGGAACTGCCGGTCCTGGAGCTTCCTGGCCTCGATTCCCTGGTTGATGAAGTAGACGGTGACAGCCGTTATCGCGACGATGGCGCTGAGCATGGAGATGGATACAACCTTGTACTTCTTTATCTTCTTCCACGTCCGGTACGTGAAGCTCGCCCGTTTCGCGAGAATCGGCTCGCCCGTGAGATAGCGCCCGATGTCCTCGGCGAACTCCTCTGCGCTCTGGTAGCGCCGCTCCTGGTCTTTCTCCAGCGCCTTCACCACTATCGTCTCAACTTCACGCGGGATGCGCGGGTTGATCCTGCGAGGAAGTACGGGGTCTTCCGAGAAGGTCTTCATGAGGGACTTCAGTCCTATTGGCCCCTCGAACTTGAATACCTGCTGGCCGGTGAGCATCTCATAGAGCACAGCACCGAGTGAGTACACGTCGCTGCGGTGGTCTATCGTGCTGCGCTCGCCGCGCGCCTGCTCGGGAGACATGTAGGCGGGTGTGCCCATCACCACGCCGGCGCGGGTGAGATTGGCATCCATCTCGACATCCACCGCCAGGCCGAAATCTGTGACCTGCGGCTCGCCCGTCTCGTCAATCAGGATGTTCTCCGGCTTGATATCCCGGTGCACAATGCCGTGTTCATGGGCGTAGTGGAGTGCTCGTGCCACCTTGGCGGTCAGTTCCAGCGCCCAGTGGGTGTTTATCTTCTGGTTGAGGATAATGTAGCGAAGGTTGTCGCCGTGGATGAAGTCCATGGTAAAGAAGTGCTTGTCATCGTGGATGCCCACTTCGTGAATAGGGACAATGTTCGGGTGGCGCAGCTTGGCGGCCGATTTCGCCTCGAGGTAGAATCGCTCAATCGTTTCCTCGGAGGCGCTTTCCCCCGCGATGAGGACCTTGAGCGCGACTATCCTGTCAAGCCCGCGCTGGCGTGCTTTGTAGATAATCCCCATCCCGCCGCGGGCTACCTTCTCGAGTATGTAGTAGTTCCCGAACCTCGTCTTCTCCGGCCGGGCGGGAACAGCAGTCTCGACTTCCAATGTTGAGCCATCTTCGGCTAACACCTTCTCGGTATCGTCAAACCGCTCCGAGGCGAGCTCCTCTATAGGGATGGATGCAAACGCGGGCCCCCCGGGCACCTCGAGCATGGCGTTGCACACTTTGCAGCGCCAGCGCTTGCCCGCCGCGAAACCCTCCACGTTGTAGGCTGAGCCGCAACCCTCGCACAGGACTACGCTGCGGTTCTGTTCCTCGAGTATCTGCGCCACCTGCCTGAGGTCCAGAACCCCCATCTCCACGCTCAGCTCGCCGAAGCGCTGGTTGTGGCCGCTCTCCATCCGCCTGCGCTGCTCGGCAAGCACCTCGTCCATCTGCTCGGCTGTGCAGAAGCCCCTCGCCACCGCAATGTCACCGAAGAACTTGGCCACCTTCCGCTTCGACCTGATGGATGTCTTCTTGCGCTTGACCTTGTCGAGAAGCTGGTTGGTTGAATGGTGGTCGAGGTAGGATTTCTCCACCAGTATCTGCCAGAGAGCCTTCTCGTCGCCTGACTGCGTCTGGAGGCTCTGGCATTCCTGCAACTGCTCGGGAGTTATGTGCCCTTCGCTTACAGCTATCTCGCCGAAGAGCTTCTCATCCTGTTGCTGCGACATCAGAGCATTCCCAGCCTGGAACTGCGGTTGAACAGTCTTACATATACCAATATTACAGGTTCACGAGGGTTTGTCAACCTGGCAATGCCGGAAAGGGCAGGTAGCTTTGGCCTTGCAGCGTTGGCGATAAAAGGTATAATAGCTCTGTAGAGGGGTCTGAGATGAAGTCTTTGTTCAGATTTATCTTGAGCGAGGCCAGGGCAATCGTCCTGGTAATCCTGGTTGCCATTGTGCTGCCCAGTGTCCTGTTGAGCATCTTCGCCATCTGGGCAATCGGGACTGAGCGCGCTCACGTGCAGGACAGGATACGCCGCGAAGCGCGTGCGCTGACCGATAAGGTTGTTGAAAAAACTCTCCTGGCCCTTTCTCAGGCGCGAACGGAAATGGCCGGCCAGGCTGCCAAGCTGGAATCTGTCGAGGCGGGCGCTGAGGTGCTGACGGCGCTGCGCGCATCCCACCCCTGTTTTTCCTGCTTCCTGCTTGTGGGCAAGGAGGGGACCATATTCTACCCGCCGGTGCCGCGAACTGAGACAATGATTGTCCTGGGGCACGTGCCTGCCGAAGTTCACGACGCGCTGCGCAAACCGCAGAACCTGGAGTTCGTGCAGGTTGACCTCGGCGCGGCTGCCTCAGCCTACCGGGAGGCTCTCGATACTGCCACAGACCCGGTGCTCAAGGCCTCCGCCCTGCTCGGACTCGCCCGGGTCAGCGCGAAGCGGGACAGGTGGACAGAGGCGGTTGAGGTCTATCAGAGAGCCCTGGATGAATACGGCGCGCAGAGGGATGAGAACGGGCTTCTCGTCGGCCCGGCTGCGGCACTGAGGATTGCCGAGATTACTCTTGATATGGACAAGCCCGGCGAGTTCACGCAAGCGATTGCCTGCGCACACGCCCAGGTGCAGAAGCGCCGGGCGCAGTTGAGCCGGGAGGAGGCGGATTTCCTCGACGCGCGACTCACTTCTCTTGTGGAGAGCTTCGTCCAGAAAAATACCGGCAGCCCGGAGCAGACTGCGAGCCTGCGCCGCATTCCCGGCGAGATTGACATGAGGCGCAGGCACGAAGCCCTCGCATTTGGAATTGCCCTCAGGCTGGCGGGAAATCGCTTCTTCGGAGAAAGCGGGATTGCCAGTTACGAGTACGCCGGGGAGCGTTTCGCCCTCGTGGGAGTGCCGACAACCGTGGGAGGCAGGCAGCTTGTTGCCTGCGCGCTTGCCCCGGTGTTGCAGGTGGAACGGGAGCTGGTCGCTACCGAGGTCGAGAAGCTCGCGGGCAGCGAGGAGGTCGGGCTTGTCGTTACTCACAGCGAGCGCGGTGTTGTGGCGGGCCAGACGCCTCCGGCCCGGCCCTTCCGCCTTGCAGAAAGCCGGTTCCCTGAGCCGCTCTCTGACCTTCGCGCCGAAGCCTACCTGAAGGGCTATGAGTCCCTCACTGCGCTCTCGAACATCAGAACCAAGCTGTACGTGTGGGCAGTGGCACTGGCGATTTCAGGAATTGTGGTCGGCGCAATCGTGACCTACATCTCTGTCACACGCACCATGCGCGCGGCAGAGCTTAAAAGCGACTTCGTCTCAAACGTCACGCACGAGCTGAAAACCCCCCTGACGTCAATACGCATGTTCGCCGAGACGCTCTATGATGGCCGGGTGAAGGATGAGGACGATGCGAAGGAGTGTCTCGAAACCATCGTCGCTGAGTCGGAGCGCCTGACCAGGCTCATTGACAAGGTGCTGGACTTCCGGGCAATTGAAAAGGGCAGGCGCAAGTTCGATTTCAGGGTGGCTGACCTGAGAGAGGTAATTCTCGGCGCGCTGCAGACTTTCCGACGCCAGATGCGCGGGTGCGAGGCAACCGTCTACGTGAACATCCCACGCGACCTGCCTCACCTGCGCATGGACCCGGACGCAATCGGCGAGGTGCTCCTGAACCTGTTGACGAACGCGTACAAGTACTCACGGCCCGAGGACCGCAGAATCTGGGTGGGGGCACAGGTGAACAAGGAGAATGTGAGAATCAGCGTGGAGGACCGCGGCATAGGTATCCACAAGCGTGAGCTCAAAGCCATTTTTGAGAAATTCTACCGCGTCGATGACCTGCTCTCGCGTGAGGTTGACGGGACGGGCCTCGGGCTTACCATAAGCAGGCACGTCGCCGAGGCGCACGGCGGGACGATTGAGGTGGAGAGCAAGGAAGGCAAAGGCAGCAAATTCACGCTGGTGTTGAAGCTGTGAGGTCCGCGCACCTGGCGGGTGCGCGGGAACTGAGTATCGGCCGGATTGAAAAAGTTGAGAGCTGTATGAGAGCGAAACGCGGCAGCAGCCACGGGGCAGCAAAGGCTGAGAAGATTCTGATAATCGAGGACGACAGGGCGATTCTCGCAGGTCTGGAAAGGAATCTGCGCTTCGAGGGCTTCGAAGTGGCCATCGCTTCGGACGGCGAGAAGGGCCTGGAAGAGGCGTTCAACGGAAAGCAGGATCTCATAGTACTCGACATCATGCTGCCGAAGGTGAGCGGTTTCGAAATCTGCAGGCTGCTCAAGCAGAAAAAGGTCGATACGCCTGTAATAATCCTTTCGGCCAAAGGGCAGGAGGCGGACAAGGTCAGGGGTCTCAACCTCGGTGCCGATGATTACATATCAAAGCCGTTCAGCGTCAAGGAGCTTATCGCGCGGATAAACGCCGTGCTGCGCAGGAAGCGCCGTGACGAGAACATGTATGAGAAATTCGCTTTCGGAAATGTGGAGGTCGATTTCCGCGGCCAGTCCGTGAAGCGCAAGAAGAAACGCATCGACATGTCTGCGCGAGAGTTCAAACTGCTCAAGTTTCTCATCGGAAGTGAAGGCAAGGTCCTCGATAGGAATACGATTCTCAACCACGTATGGGGCTACGACTACTACGGTACTGCGCGCACCGTTGACAATTTCATCAACAGGCTCAGACAAAAAGTCGAAGACGACCCGAACAGCCCAAGATTCATCGTCACCGTTTTCGGAGTTGGCTACAAGTTTGAATCGCAGTGATTACGCGGCTTGCAGCCGATAAGACATTTGTATCAAGCGTAAACGGCGACAACGATGCTGAAAACTTTTTTCTTTTTTTTCATCCTGTGAAACGAAATTAGTTGCCAACTCCATCACACACACTATAATTCGACGAGACAAAAAAGTTTTCGCGCGCATGGTGCGCGGCATACAAGCCTAATGTTGTGGAGGTGAGCATGGCGAAGGCGGCCAAGAAGAAACCGGCGAAGAAGAAAGTAGCGAAGAAGAAGCCGGCGAAGAAGAAGGTGGTCAAGAAGAAGGTGGCCAAGAAGAAGCCGGCGAAGAAGAAAGTAGCGAAGAGAAAGCCGGCAAAGAAAAAAGTGGCCAAGAGGAAACCGGCGAAGAAGAAAGTAGCGAAGAAGAAACCGGCGAAGAAGAAAGTCGCCAAGAAGAAGCCGGCAAAGAAGAAAGTAGCGAAGAAGAAGAAGAAGTAGCAGGAAGTCTCATATTCCCATGTTGATACACGGCCTGGGCCCGGCGTAGAAATCGCCGTGTCGGGGAGTAGATATCGAAAGAGGAGCCGGGGAATTCCCGGCTCTTTTTTTGCCCCGCCAGAACCGGAAACGCGCACGGATTTTTTTGAGAAATCCTCGGAATATAGTCTTGACATTACTCGCGGCAGTGCGTAAAAGTATCCGCGTCTGGCAAGCGGGGCTTGTCAGGTCTGCCGGGAAGGTGGCGAGTTGAAACGTGCTTTTTGAGGAGGTCTTGCATGACAGTCAAGATTATCGCTATTGACGCGTGCACGGGTTGCGAGTCATGCGTTGACGCCTGCCCTTGCGAGGTGCTCGAGGTAAAGGATGAGAAGGTCGTAATCGTACAGGTTGACGAATGTGTTGACTGCGGCGCCTGCGTCGAGGAATGCCCGAACGACGTGCTCGAAGTGGAAGAATAGCTCACACGCAAGCCAATCTGAATCAAGTATAATAGAAGAGGCCTTCTTTACTTGAAGGCCTCTTTCTCTTGATGCTGTGCTCGTCAGTCTATGACATGCAGCCAGTCCTTGAGAAGGAAACTTACTCTTCCAATCAGAAGCGATATTCTTGCCATGACCGTCAGGCCGAATGATGCGCCAAAGGCGATCATCAGAAACAGCACACCTACCCGCGAGATTTTTCCAACAGCGCCCTTGTGTTCGAGTGAGAAGAAGAAGTAAAGCAGCACGACCACAACACCCAGCAGGGCAATTACTCCGCAGGTTGTAACCCAGGGAGTACTGGCTGGGATCATAGAGCTTCTTGCCTGCTGCAGGATGTTGGCCTTAATCATGTTGGGGATAGCGACCCCTGCACCATACCCGACGAGAAACGCAATCGACCAGCGTGAGAGCCACGCAATTTTTGGAATGAAGCGGGAGAACATGAGCACTCCCAGGAAGAGCGGGATTATCAGAATCCATTTCACCGGATTGTCACCGGAATTGAACAGCGGAGTAAACAGGTCGGGAATAAGCTGGTCGAAGATAACCTGGGTTATAAAGTACCCAAGCGAAACTCCGACATACATGTGCTCAGCGAACTTGAATACGGGATTGTCCCTGTAAAGGAACGAGTACATCGCGAGTGTGAGTCCCGCGGCGACAATTACACCGAAGCCTGTCCAGAAGTTCCCGTCGGTGAGCTTGACAGCTCCGGTGGCCACAAGTACTACGTTTAAGGCCAGGAATATGCCCACCGCAGACAGGATTGCGATTGTGGTTCGATGATTGGGATTGGCATTGGTCTCCATGGCTTTCTCCTAACCTTCTTTGCGTTTCCTGGTGGCGAAGTAGGCGATATTGCCCAGCACAATGAAGGCTATAATCACCAAGTGTCCTACAGCCTGAGAATTCATGAGAGGCAGAGCAAGCCCCCCGCCTTTTTTCACCCGAAGCCTTTCATACTCAGCCGGGTTTTCCTTTTGCACCGCATCTCGGACAATCTTCTCATACTCAGCCGCGCCCTTGAGCCCTGCCATCAGGCCGTTAATCTGACCGGCGTTCAGGTAGGGGAAGTTCTCCGCCGCCATAACCCCGGTGCATCCTGCGCCCAGCTTGAAGCCGTACTTCTCTGAGCCGTAGATAACCCATTCTTCAATCCCCGGCGCGCCTGCGGAGAGCGCGAGTCCGTACTTGAAATCCTTGAGTTTGTTGACATCTTTGAGAACAGGCATGTCTGCGGTAGCCTTGCCGTCCACCTTTTCGTATGCTCCTTTAAGGTCCTGCCCCGCAGACAGGATAACCGCAGGGCCGCCCGCCTTGAAGCCGAGGAATATGTAATCTCTGCGCTCAATCTTGCCGGTTATTCTCTTTAGCGCCAAAGAAGCACGGTACCTAACCAGCCAGCTCTTATCCTTCAGCACTTCAATCAACTGTTTTGTCGCCCTTTTATCGCCTATCTGGTTAAGCGCTTTAGCAGTAGTGGAGCGAACAAACAGGTCGGTATCTTTTAACGCTTCTATAAGAGGTTCGACTGCCTTTGCATTTTCGATTTTTCCCAGCGCCTCTATTGCAGAGGAGCGAACCGTGCTATCGTCATCTTTGAGTACCTCGATTAATGGTTTGATTGTTATTTTATTTTCAATTTCCCCCAGTGCTTGTGCGGCTGAACGGCGCAGCCTCGTATCTTCATCCTTCAACGCTTTTATCAGAAAATCGAGCGCATCCTTGTTGTTCTTTATCTTCACCAGTGCATACGCGCTCCAGATCTGAGGATTCCCTTTCTCTTCTTTGAATATCTTCTCAAGTGCGGAAACTGACGACTGGTCGGCCATATCCCCCAGAGCCTTTGCGGCTGCGGAGCGAAATACTTCTTCTTTTTCTTGCAGGGCTTTTATCAAAGGCTCCACGGCTTTCGTATCCCCAAGAGTACTCAACGCCTGTGCAGCAGAAGCGCAAAGCTTCTTATCGGCGTCTTTCATAGCCTCTAATAAAGGTTCTATGGCTTTCGCATCTTTAATGGCACCCAACGCCTCTGCGGCGGGCAGACGAAGCTCCTTGTTGTCTCCCTGGAGTATTTTTATCAGCGGTTCTACTACAGCAGCATCCCCTATCCTGCCCAAAACCTGTATGGCGAGGGCTTGTAATGCCACATTCTTTCCCTTCAAGATATCTGTCAAAGGCTCTATGGCGGGTGCACCCATGCTGGCGAGTGCTTCGACAGCGTACAGCCGCACGTCTTCGTCCTTGTCCTTTAGTTTCTCTACGAGTTGTGCCACTTTCTTTTTCAACTCTTCTGCTTTCTTCTTGGGGTCGGGTTTTTCACCCTTGGTCTTCTCCTGCTGTGCGGATTCTTCTCCCGTCTCGTGCCAGGCTTTCCACTTCTCGTAATCCAGACTGAAATCCTTGCCGAACAAGGCGGCATTGTCTTTGAGTGCTTTCACCACGAGACCTTTCGCTCCCGGCCATAGCGCCGTCAGGACGATTCTGTGATTTTTCCTGAAGCACTGGTATATCGCCGAGTCGAGCATTGGATAAAGTTCCGGTGCCGACGAGGGGTCGAAATCAGCCGCGATAAGGACGGGAGACCCTTCCGGCAGGCTCTCTATCTCGTCGTAAATACTCCGGACCCTGTCGGTGACATTCACACTTGGCTCGACGGGTATAAGCAGCGGGATTATTACTGCCGCCGCCATAAAC
Organism: bacterium; assembly: GCA_030669415.1. Lineage (GTDB taxonomy): Bacteria > Planctomycetota > SKW154 > SKW154 > DAOVDS01 > DAOVDS01. The sequence goes on along the minus strand of DAOVDS010000009.1, from coordinate 4,130 downwards.
AGGAATATGATTCTCCTGTCTATAGCCTGCATCTTTTCCCAGAACGATTTTTCCATTATTAGTCACCTCCGCCAAGATAGGTTCTCTCGATACCGAAGATAATACGAAGCGAAGTTGCCACAATCGCCAGGGCGACTCCCATCTTGATACCCCGCATGGCCGCCATGTTGGGACACCCCAGTATCCAGCCTGTAATCTGGGGGATACCTATCCAGTTGAAGAAGGTTGCCGGTATGACCTCGAGCATGATAATCATGGCAGCAATAAGCAGGACGGTCGCCTCGACAGTCCTTGCCCTGAACGCCCTGTACGCGGCCGAGGCGATGAAAAAGGCCAGGATACTGAACATCGTCATTGTAAGTGGTATGTACATGTTGTCAAATATCCACTGTATCCCGTCCCAGTGACCTTCTTTGGTGCTGGAGCGGCTTATTATGCCGATTGTCACCGTAGCTGCCAGGGCAACCACTACTACCACACTGAATCCCCAGCCCGGCACCTGGCGCCTTATCTTGCCGACGTGCGAGTGCAGAAGACTGCTCAGTCCGATTACGAGAGCAAAGCCTGCGATAATCGTGCCCCACTTGGAGACATCGGTCAGGAGTTGCTGCGATGCACTGTGGGGAATGTAGTATTGAACAAGCATCGCAAGCCCCACGCCGAAGGCAATCACCAGTGGTATTTGCCGTTTTAACAGGACCATACGTCCACCTCCCATCGAGAATTTGACTTAGAATGGAGTAAGTAACTGCCTCAGAATCGGCACACCGACAAGCGTGAGAACTGTGCCGACCAGCAGCACTATCATCAGGAAGGCCTTTCCGACATCCTGTCCCCGCAGGCTTCCGAGAAGTACAGGTTCGCGGGAGAGATACGCGCTTGCTGCATACAATTCTTCCCCTATCAGCGTGTAGTCACAGGTGGTCACAAAGAAGGGGAGTTGGGCAAGGGCGTCGGTTCCTGCAATCTGGATTGCTCCGATTGAGGCGCCCGCCTCCGCGAGGAGCAGCGATTCCGCGTAGAAATAACCAAGAAAGAAGTTCGTTGCCGGTCTCTCGCGCATCATCATGCCGTCAACGGCCGCTACATAGCTGAACTGGTCCTGGGTAATGAAGAATACGTTGTCTTCATTATAGGCGTCGGGCCTGCCGACCTTCGTATATGCATCCTTCACTACTTCCTGCGCGACTGTCATGACAATGGGGTCGTAGCATGGAACTTTGAGAGTAGTATCATGCTCGGCGACTATCCTGGCTGTTCTGCTGAGGATGTTAATCGAGGCGATTGTCGGCAGCTCGCTCATAGGCTTGAGGCCCGTGGTGTAGAATATCGGCTTGCCCATCTCTGTGGCGCGGCCTATAGCTTCATCAACCGCGTCCAGTCCGCTTATCCTGCGTATGAAAAGGTTGGGGTTCTTTTTCGCGTACTGGATAAACCACATCACCACCCCGCCGAAAATCAGCACGAGGAGGAAGTTGTTCCACTTCGCGCTGTCGAAGAAGTTGTCGTACGAAGCCGCGCTCACCACTTTCGACTCGGCTTCTGCGCCGCCGTGGCTGACTTTCACCTTGAAGTAGAGTATTACCCCGTTGACGGGTTTGGGTTTATCTCCCGGTTTCTCGGGTTTCTCTTCGGGCAAATCTATCTTTGCGTAGTGGTAGAGTTTACCCTTTTCCGAGAAACCAAAGTACTTGGGCTTGTCAATCTTGAAGCTGGTCTTGCCCTTCACATTCGCCACAGCGGTGTAGGGCCCTTGCGACTCCTTGGCCATTAACACGGTGTAGAGTGTCTCGCCTGTCTCACCGGGCCAGACGCGCCAGGTTATCATGATACTCTTGCCCGAATCGTTGGGCGTGTCGAACGCTTCCACCTCCTGCGGCGGTGGCGGTTCAGGCTGCTCCTGCGCCGACGCCTGGCCGGCCGCAAGGGCGATTGCCAGCGCCGCGAGAGCTGCGAGCCCCATCCATCTCATAACAGCACTCCTTTCACAAGTTGGACTAATCCTCTATCAGCTCGACATTTGCTCTTGGAAGTTTCGCCTTCTGCCCGTCGGGGAATTCCAGCTCGAGTATCCTCACCATGGTCTCCGACTCCACCTTCGTCAGCTCCGGGGGCAGCGCGCTCACCTTGCCGATATGCCCGAAGTGCGGCTCCCGTATTACCCGAATCAGGTCGCCCAGGGCAAGTGGGCTCGCCTCGTGGTCCTCGATAGCCTCGGCCGCCTCGCCTTCGACGGGGACTATTATCTCAGGCCGGATGACTCCCGCGCGTATCTGGGTTGCGCCGCTCATCGAGGCCCGCCTGCCGTCCAGCTCCTTGAGCAGTTCAAAAGTACGCCCAGCCATGGATATCTGGCCGAACCCTTCCGTGCAGACTATCGTTGTGGGGATGTCTTCAGTGCCGGTTATCGCAACGCCCAGGTCGTAGCCGAGAATCTCGTTGAGAGTCTTCGCGTGCATGCCGCCCACCACGATGCCGACCGCGCCGGCCCTGTTCGCCGCGTCGATTGCACCGCGTGTCACCAGCGAGCCGCCGGCCAGCACCTTGCCCTTGCAGTCCGGCGGTATCTTCTCGGCATCCAGGACCTCCTCAGGCGAAGCAGTCACCACGAGAATCTCGCCCGCCTGCTCGCGGCCCACGCCGAAGATGCCCTGTATGAAAGCGCAGCGCGTCTCCACCACTACGCCCTCGGCCTCGATTACCTCGACCACCTTCCCGTCGATGTAGGCGCGCATCTCCACGGGTCTGGGCTTCTGACGGATAAGCACCTGTCCGGTGACGTTGGAGATTTTTTCCACAACGCCGGCCACGGGCGAGGTGCACGTCGTCCTGAACCACTTGATAAACGGCCTGGTCTGCGCTATGGCCTCCCCGGCTTCGACCGGGTCGCCCTCTTTCTTGAGCATGTATTCGAAGATGTCCTCCCGGTCGATGCCGAGCTTGTTGATTACATTGACAGTCTCGACATCTCCGGGCAGGTCGGTGCGCGCCACCACCTGCTCGGCAGTGACATGGCTGCCTGCCTCGACAAGCACTTCGCCCTTGAGCGGCAGCAGCCGCCTCTTGCGTATCACCGTGTTCCTCGCAACTCTCAACCCCGGTGTAAAAGCGTATGCCATGGCTGCCCCTGCTTCATTTCAACTCTTTATCCACGATTTCGCGGGCTTTTGCCACGAATAGTCCGGCGTTTTTCAGAAGTTCTTCGGCTTCCGCTTTTCCTACAACGACAAAGTCTTCATAGTCGGACTTGCCTCTTCTTTTGAAACCTTTGTGTAGCCAATCCCCTATCGTCTCAGGGAATTTGCCTGCCTTTACAAACTCCCTTCGAAATGCACCAATAACAGCGCTGTGCTTCTTGAATGCGAGCCGTTCTATTGCGAGCAGAGAACTGGCAGAATAGAACATAGCATAATAGCTGCGGTTCACAGAAGCACGGAAAGCCCCTTTCTCAAGGAGCATCTGCGAATCCTTCAACGCTTCCTGAGCGCACTCCATGCGGTAGTTGGCCATTGGCCCGTTATCAGGTGTCATATAAGTATCCCCTCTCGTATCACGTTTTCTATGAAAGGCATCCAGAGCCTCTTTCGTTGCCGGAGTTTCGCAGTAGAGTATACAAGGCATATAGTAAGCACATCGTATTTAGAGCTTACCTCGCAGGAAATGTCTTCTACCATACGTTCGGTTTCCATATCAACGTTTGAAAACTCGACGACAATGTCAATATCAGAATAAGGCTCGGCATCACCGCGGGCCTTGGAGCCATACAGAATTACCTTCTTCAGCCTGTCGCCGAACTTCTCCTTCAGGCGCTTCTTCAATTCGAGAAGCGCCTTGCGCTCGTTGTCCGCGAGTTTCGGTAGCTCCCTTTTCATGACGCGCTCCGGATTATTGCGATTCCTTCATCGCCTTCTCAATCACATCTATAGCTGCTGGTAGCTGCTCTTCGTCCTTGAGTTGAAACTGTTGCATACCATAATAAGGTTCTTTCCTGAATCTAATTAGTTTGGATTTGGGACGTTTGGAGAGTCTTAGCCTGACAATCAGGTATTTTTTGCGCAGCCGTACTGTGGTGAAGTAGTTTCCTTCCGACCGGTACCCTACGAAGAACTTATTGATTTTGTACTGCACAT
>DAOVDS010000163.1 GCA_030669415.1 bacterium | reverse complement strand
CCCCCCGCAAGACGGATCATTCTAGAAGCCCCACGCGCAAGCGTGGGGAGAAAAATTCCAAAGCCGCCCCGTTCATCGGGGCGGAAAATACCCAAGCCCTCCCGCTGCCCCCTGCCGTAACGGTGACCCGGTGCAGGTTTCCAAGAACAACCTTGCTTCCTGCCGCAGGTTGTGATACAGTGGAGTTGCCATGAGAAAAGCCGTCCTACTCACCGGATTACTACCCCTGATTGCGCTTGCGCTGTTATCATGTAATGGGAATGTCGATGACTCGACAAAGAAAGATTCAGGATGGAGTTTCCGGGAATATACTAAGACTGCCCCCGGCGATATAAAACGAGGGGGTGTAGTTGGCTTAGATACTGGCCCATACGGATACATTGACAAGACAGGTGCTGTGGTTATCCCCCCTCAGTTTGTTAGAGCAGGTAGATTTTCAGAAGGGCTTGCTGCTGTAATAGTCCATGGAAAGTGTGTTTACATCGACAAGAGCGGCAAGACAGTTCTTGTTCCTGACCGATATTATATGGCTTACCATTTTTCAGAAGGACTTGCAGCAGCAGAAGAACTTACAGTTGATGGGGGCGGATGGTACTTCGGTTATATTGATAAAACAGGTAAGACAGTTATTGAGCCCAAATTCTACTGGGCTGGCCCTTTTTCTGAGGGTCTCGCGCCCGCAACAGAATACAAAGAGAAAACTGATGAAGGAAAGTCTGGTTATATCGACAAGAAAGGAAACTGGGTTATCAAACCCCAGTATGATAGAGCATCAAGCTTCTTTGGGGAGTTTGCTCGGATTAAGATTGGCGAGAAGTATGGCTTTATCGACCGTAACGGTAAGATGGTTATTGAACCCAAGTATGAAAGTGCCTTGAACTTCTCCGAAGGGCTTGCAAAGATTTATATTGGAGAAACCTGTGCTTATATGGGGACATCAGGAGAGGTTGTGCTTCACACCAAGTACCGTGCTGCAGATTCATTTTATGAAGGACTGGCAGGTGTGGTTGTCGATACGGAGTCGGGTTTGAAACTCGGCTATATAGATAAAACGGGAAAGGTCGCAATTGCTCCTGATTTTGACTTGGCTCTAAGTTTCTCTGAAGGATTAGCTGCCGCTAAAGACTCCGACGGTAAATGGGGCTATATAAACAAGAAAGGCAAGTGGGTTATTAAGCCAACCGGAGATTGGACTGTACATCCAGAAAGCGATGCGGGGAATTTTTCAGAAGGATTGGCAGCAGTGGATTTCACGCCGAAACTGCTATCCGAGAAGAACAAGGACAAGTAGTACCCTGCCATGCTGCCGCCTGCCGCGATATTCTTATGTTTGTCTACCGCCGATTATATTGCAGAATTCTGCAACATTGCAAAATTCTGCAATATAATCCAAGTGGCGTCTGGGTGGTTTGGCGGGTTGATTTGCCACCACGTCTTCCGACGTGGTGCTTCCGAAATAAGAAGTATTCATTCCGGGCTGCGGGCAAAGCGGCCAGAAGCCTGCCGGTGGGTGGAGGAGAGGAGTTTTTTGCTGAATTCCCGGCGGCGGCATTTGGGGCAGGTGGTGAGCAGTTCGCGTGACTGGTCGTCGGGCAGGTAGCTGGCGAGGGCCTGGACGACCAGCTTGGGCAGGTAGGGGCGCGCGCAGCGGGAGCAGAGGGCGAACCTGTCTGACATGCCGGCTTCAAGCGCCGTTTCACGCAGGTGCTGTACAAAGTCGCGCAACTCCACTTCCTGCGGGCAGACGTCGAGGCACGCATCACAGGTGAGGCACATCCAGAGCGAGTCGTCCTCAAGCAGGTCAGTTAATGGTACAGCGGGACGCAGAGCGCTTGAGAGGAGGAGTCTGGCGATAGTGGTTCGGGGCGCGTGTCTGGCGTCGAAGTCGGGGTAGACCTTGCGCATGGGGCATACGGCGGCGCAGGAGCCGCACCTGTCGCAGTTGGACAGGCCGAACTGGCGGGCGGCGTCTTTGAGCGTTTGGTCAGGCATGTTTCCTCATCAGTTCGGACAGGTTCTTGCCGGCCTGGCGTTTCTTTTTCATGTCCGCCTTGTTCGCATCGACGTACTGGAGTGCGCCGGGGTCGCAGAACTTGACGCAGACGGGGTCGCCGCCGCAGAGGTCGCACTTGATGACCTTTCGGCCGATAACGTCGTAGCCCATGCCGCCGAACGGGCAGATAGAGATACAGAGCTTGCAGCCTATGCACTTGTCGAGGTCCACGACGACCCTGGCGAGCTCCTGGTCCCGGGTGATTGCCTTTACGGGGCATACGGCGGCGCAGGGGGCATCTTCGCACTGCTGGCAGAGCATGGGGAGGTAGTAGCCGTCCGCCTCCCACTTTACCACGCCGATGCGAGCGCGGGCCGGGTTGGAGACGCCCTCGTGGCTGACGGAGCAGACCATCTCGCACATGCGGCAGCCGGTGCATTTCTCAGCTTCGACAACAATCATCTTTTCCATTTTCATTTCTCCGGATTCTCAAAGTGCGCGTGTCGGCTCATTCTCAATGCCGAGCCGCTTGAGCGTTTCTCCGGTGGGGACACCTTCGCTGTCCCAGCCGTGGTGCTGGTAGTATTCGTCGAGCATCTTCCTGAACTTGTCGCGGTCGATGGATTTTCCCCTGACCAGCTCGAGCCCGTCAGGCGTGGGCTCGTCGAAGTAGCGGTCCACGAGGGCGTCGTCCTTTCGGGAGAAGCCTTCGCGGTTGTTGAACAATCTTTCGATGTTGTAGGCCCTTTCGGCGATTTCCCAGATTTCCTGCGGCGTGAAGTCCAAATCCGTGATGAGCTTGATAAGCTCGGGCCATTCCTTGAACGCGGGCAGGTTGGGCGAGAGAAACTTGGTGTGGTACTTGCAGATGCCGAGGCAGTCAACGGCCATGTAGCACATCTCCTGCCAGAACACCTGCCAGGGCTTGCCCTCGTAGTCGCGGTAGTCGCTGGTGAGCGGGCCGTCGTAGGGAACGGGGTAGGAGTAGATTTTTCGCAGCACGGGTTCGGGCAGGTGGTAGAGGTCGATAGCGGGCCTGCTTCGCAGGTGGTCGCTGCCGCGGGTGCCTGTGGCGATTCCCAGTGCGAGCGACGGGGTGGGGCGCTCGTCGGAATGCAGGTTCGACATGCCCTTGACGTGGATGAGGTACTTAATGGAATCTTTGCCGATTTTTTCGGCTGCGCGAAGCGGGCCTTCGGCAAGGGTGTCGCCGATGTCTTCGCGTTTTGCGATTTTCTCGATAAGCGCAAGCACGGCCTCGTCGCTACCCCATTCGAGCTTGAGGCCGCCAGTGTCCTTGTCGGTGATAATGCCTTTTTCGTAGAGCTCGAATGCCCAGGCCATAAGCGAGCCTGTCTCGAGCGTGTCGAGCCCGAAGTGGTTCACGAGATGGTTGCCGGTCAGCACCGTGTTGAAGCTGCGGCAGCCCACCTCTGCGCCGAATGCGCCCTGCGAAGTGTACTCGGGCCCCTGGGCGTAGGTGCCGGCGTAGGGGCCTTCCCTGATTATGTACTTGTGCCGGCAGTGCAGCGAGCACCCGAAGCAGCCTTCCGTGCCGAAGGAGTAGTCTTCGATATTCTCGCATTCGATATCTTCGGAGTCGGGAAGCTGGTTGGACTGGAAGTTTCGCACGCGCACCAGCCCGGTCGAGTTGGTGACACCGTAGATAAACATGGTGCCCCACTTCTGCATGATGCGGCCGAACTTGGTCGAGGTGATTGAGTTTATCAGGTCGAGGTCGTATTCGAGCAGCTTCTCGGGGTGCTTGATTTCGATATCCATTGTGCCGCGCACGGCGATGGCCTTGAGGTTCTTGGAGCCCATTACCGCGCCCATGCCGGTGCGCCCGCCGGCGTTCTTGAGGCCGGTCTCGACAATGGCGAAGCGCACGAGGTTCTCACCGGCGATGCCGATTGAGAGAGCCTTGATTTCATCGTCGCGCAGCTCCTCCCGGATAGCCTGCTCGACCTGCGGCGGCGCAAGCCCCATGAGCTCGGAGGCGTCCCGGAACTCGATTTGGCCGTCGCTTATGAACAGGTAGGTCGGCTTCCCGGCTTTGCCTTTTATCACGAGGTGGTCGAACCCCGCCCAGCGGAGCTCCGGCGCGAAGAAGCCGCCCATGTTCGAGCTGCCCAGGGCGCCGGTAAGCGGGCTCTTGGCCATGATGTGCGTGCGGGCCGAGGCTGACGCGGGCGTTCCCACCAGGAACCCCGCGCTTACCAGCAGCACGTTCTCCGGGCCAAGGGGGTCGGCGCCTTTCGGACAGTGGTTGTAGAGCAGGTACGCATCCAGCCCGCGCCCGCCGAGGTACTTCTTTCGCATCTCCAGCGGTACAGGCGCCTGCTCGACCGTCTGTGCGGAAAGGTCAATGTAGGCAATCTTCTTGTTGAGCGCCACTTCAGTTCCTCCGAGGTTATTTCCTGGTTTTGCTCCATACGGGGCCGCGGATTTTCGCCATGCCGTCATCGTGCCACGAGATGCGCCACTCCATTTCACATTTCGGGCAGGCCGCTTTTTCCGCGCCCTTCTTCACCGTGAAGCGCTCAAGGCAGTTAAGGCATCGGACCTGCAGGTTTCTGTCTGGTTTTGTCGCCACAGTTCAATCCTCCATTCTTCGCAGCAGCACGCAGCATGCTTCAAGCACGCCGCCTGCAATCGCGTTGCCTTTCTCGGAAATTGTAAATGCTCTCTCGACTTCTCCCGAAGAGTCCACATCGCCGATTTTCATTCCCTTGTGCGCCTCGACACCGGCGTGGAGGAGCCCACGCACAACGCCGGAGAGCTTCGCGTGCACCGGCTCGCCCGCAACTTCACCAAGCAACTGTTCTTTCTCGACCAGGTCGCCGATTCGGACCTGCGCCTTGAATGCGCCTGCGCATGGTGCGCGAAGAACCATGTCGCGATAGTCCACCTGCGAACCGCCTGAGAGGGGCGCGAGGTAGGCTTCCGGCGGGCCGGGAATGCCGGTGTTGGGCGCCGCGCTGCCCTTGTAAATCACCCGCCCCATGTTGTGTCCGGCGAGCGTTTCGACAACCGCGTGGCAGTCCTTCATGGCAGTGAAACCCGGCCCAAGCGCGACGACAACGGGCGCATCGGTGATACAAGTGCCGGTGTTTTTCTTCGCCATGATGCCGTCAATCAGGATGTCGAACCTGCGTTTCCCGAGGATTTCGGCGTCCGGGTCAATAATTACAGGCACGTTGCCGGCGATTAGAATCTCGTCAATCTGCTCTTCGGCGCATTTCACGCCTGTCACGCCTTCGACCGTATGCTCGCCTGTAAACACCGCCTGCGAAAAGGCAACCATACGCCGGCAGGTGAGGGGCTTCTCAATCTCCGTTGCGACAACGCGCGCGCCCGCAAGGTGCAGCCTGCGTATCGCACCTGAGACAAAGTCCCCGGCGCCCTTTACCAGAATGTCCGTGCCCTCAAGCATCGAACTTCTCCCGCATGCTTTCCGGCGGAGTGTCGCTCTTGCGGTAGTGGCGGATAATCTCCGCGAGTATGCTTACCGCAATCTCGGCTGGTGTTTCGGCGCCGATGTCAAGCCCTATCGGCGTATGGACCTGCGCGAGCTCCTTATCCTCAAAGCCCTGCTCTTTGAGCTTTGCCATGATTGCCTTTACCTTGCGCCTGCTGCCTATCATGCCTGCGTAGGCTGCCCCACGGCGCAGCAGGTTGCGAAGAGCCGCCAAGTCCAGTGCGTGGTCGTGCGTGAGTACGACTGCATAGGTATTCTCGCCAACCAGGGAGGCCACTTCCTCACCATCGGGGTTTGCGTGCAGTACCTGTGTACCCGCGGGGAAGCGGGCAGGGTCGGCGAACTCTTTTCTTGAATCAACCACAGTGACAGGCATCCCCGCCTGGGCCGCGGCGAAGGCGAGCGCCTGGCCGACGTGCCCGCCGCCGCAGACAAGGAGAGTCCTCGCGGCGGGGTGGACCTCGATAAAGACATCCACATCGCCGCCGCAGACCATGCCGATTCCGCCTTCGTGCTCGGCCTCGAGCCTGTACTGTCTGAGAACGGATTTGCCCGCGGCGAGTGCTTCGGCGCCGTCCTGGAGCACCAGTTTCTCCAGCCTGCCGCCGCCGACGCTGCCGGTGCGCTCGCCGCCCGGGAGAATCAGCATCTTGGCTGCCGCTTCGCGGGGTGAGGAGCCGCTGGTCGCGATGACGGTGGCGAGGGCGAACTCGCGGCCCGCCTGTGCAAGCTCGGCGATTTGCATGTATATGTTACTCACTGTCAGAGCCTCCGTTAGTACGCAGGTAATCCTGTTGCGTGTCGATGTCAATTATACTCGCCGCGTCCGGCAGTTCCACCGTTACAGCTTCACCGAGGTGCCTTTTTACCACTTCGCGCCCGCCGATGTCGCCGGTGACTTCCTCCAGCTCAGGCCAGAGGTCTCTTCTGAAAACGACGGGGTGAAGCGGGGTGCCTTCATGCATTGCGACTGCGAGAGGGGCGAGCGAACTCCGGTAAGCGCGAATCACGGCATCGATATTGTCTGTGCTCAGGTAAGGCAGGTCGCCGAGCAGGAACATTGCCGCGTCGAACCCCTCAGCCTGAGAAAGCCCCGCCTTGAGAGAGCTCGCGAGGCCGCTGCGGTAATCGGGGTTGTTGATAATCTTCACGCCGGGGAACTGCGCGAGTGCGGCGCTGACCTTCTCGAACTCGTGTCCGAGGACCGCGAACACCGCATCCGCCGCGCTGGCCGCGACCGCCCCAACGACTTTCGCGACCATTGGCTTGCCGTCAACCATCGCAAGCTGCTTGGGCTCGCCGAGTGGAGAGAAACGGCTCGACTCGCCCGCCCCGAGCACAATGGCGGCGATTCTGTGTTCCGAGTTATTTCCCGTTTCGCCTGACATTCATCAACCCGTCCTTCGAGATACCGGCAATAAAGCGCTTGAGGAGATTGCGCGCAAAGCTCTCAATCTCGGAGCGTTTCCTGAACCTGTAGTAGGGCGGGGTGAGAAGCTCCGAGAGGGTGCCCAGCACCTCCGCCGCTGCCGAGGGCGACTTCTCGTCAAACTCGCCCGCCTGTACGCCTTCGCGTATCACCTGCTCGTAGAGCTTCTTCTGCTTTCTGAAAAACCACCCCAGCGACTTGACAATCGCGGGCTTGTGCGACGCGATGACCTCCTCGCCGTGTGGGTTGGCGTGAACCACATCATAGATTTCAAGCGCCCTTGAGAGCAGCATCCTGCGCAGCTTCTTCCCGGGAGCCAGATGGGAGGCGGCGAGCCTCTCCATCTTGTCGAGCACCCTGCGGTTCGTCTGCGCGACAAGGGCAAGCAGAATCTCCTCCTTGCTCTCAAAATACAGGTAGACCGTCCCCTTGCCGATGCCGGCCTCGGCGGCGATTTCCTCGACCGTCGTCTTGGCGAACCCGTATCGGCACATCATCTTCCACGCCGCACGCAGTATCACCGCGCGCTTGCCTGTGCGCTTCGGGCGCACTCGTGAGGTCTTCACACGCATCAATTCCACAAATCTCCAGAGTCTACTTCTTGTCCGCTGACCAAATGACCAGAATGGTCATATAGTCATTATGCACCAGGCTGGCCGCCTGGTCAAGAAAAAAAAACAGGAAAAATATTGGCAGCGTCGGCTGTCGGCGGGGTCGCAGCAGTTACAGCGCGGCTACTTCTTCTCGTACTTGAATTCTATGCGGTTGCTGAGCAGGGGATCATGCTTGCCCCAGCCATGCCCCAGAATGAGGGCATGGTGCCCGGTGTAGTCCCAGCCGGTTGCGGTGTACAGGAGCTGAAGGCCGATAGTATCGCCTGGTTTTGCGCCGAGTTTCTTGCCGTCTGCTCGGAGGTTCACCACGACCTTCTTTGATTCAATAACCTTTCCAGTGATGCTACGACCTGGATATTCAGTGAGAACCGGTGGAATGACCGGCTTATCATTGACCCACCACCTGCACAAGAGGGGAAAATCCGGTGTGTACACGACAGGCCTGTCAAAGGTCAGGCACAGTTTTGTCCCTTCAAGGGCAATCTTGAAGTCTCCTGTTTGCGCAGCAGTGTCACCGAGCGGCAGGTGGGGCAACTTTTTGGGGTTCGACGTGCCGACAAGACCGTTGGCGCTCGGCAACGCGGCACCGGGATTTGGGTCATTGAAAAGAGTCCACTGCTTATCTTCCAAGAGCAAGCCTGCGGGTTGCCATGGATGCGGGTCTCGCTGTCTGGCTGTAATTGTTGCAGTTCTTAGAAGCTCGCCAGCCAGGCTAACAAAGTCAATCCTGCAATCGCCCGGGTCAGGCGTGTGAACTGTGGTACAAAACAACACTTCGCCTTTCTCCTTCCACTGAACGCCTGATGCGAAAAAGTTCTCCTTGAGAAATTTCACGTTGGGATATGTAACCTCGTAAGCGACCGGTCCAAGGCGCCAGCGGTTCTTTGTTTCCTCCATAGGCGGTTCCACGCCAGTCGCAAGGCAGTAGAGTAGTATCCCGCCGCTGATGTATGGTTCGAGGTCACTGATTCCGAGTCTTATGGTCACGCCGTCGGGGAGTTTGACTGGCGGCTGGTTTCTGAGCTCGTCGAGTGTGTGTACGACAGCGACGGTTGCTTGTCGGTGCTTTTCCGGCGCCGCCGGCTTAGGTTCTATGGCTGGTGTGATCGGCTTTGGTTCGACAGTTGTAGACGCGGGCCAGAAGCACCACAACAAAACAGCCAACATAGCAAGCAGGATTAAGGACAGCGCAGTCTTTTTCATGTATTTTCCTCCCGCCTGTTTGTACGCAGCCTGTGGCGGAGTGTTTGGGCTTTCATTACGCGTTGCAGGCAACGCGGCTGAACATCCGCGGGTTGAATCCGCCGTCCGGCGGACGCGGCTTTGGAATCTGCTTGACTTGGGGATTGCGTGGAATGTACATTGCGGCGGAGGAGGTTGAGTTGGCAGGTTCGGAAACTGACGAGTATGTAGCGTTTGAAGAGGCGCTGCGGGCGGTGCAGGAGAACGTGCCGGTGCTTTCGGCAGAGGAAGTCGGCGTTACCGAGTCCGCAGGATTCGTTGTTGCGGAAGACATCGCTTCGAAGGTGAGCAGTCCACCGGTTGATGTCAGCCTGATGGATGGTTTTGCAGTCTCGTCGAATGCAACTGCGGGTGCCTGTGAAGAAAACCCCGTACAGTTGCCAATTACAGGTGAAGCGGCTGCAGGAAGGCAGAGCGCTTCGGTCGGCGAAGGAGAGTGCGTCAGGATATTCACCGGCGCGCCGATACCTGCGGGTGCGGATGCAGTCATACCTGTCGAGGAATGCGAAGAGACTGATGGTAAGATTATTGTCAAATCCGCGGTGACGCCGGGCCGGCATGTGCAGCCTGCGGGCGAGAATTTTCATGCGGGGGAGATGCTTCTCAGGAAGAACACCCTGATTGGGCCTGGCGCGGCGGGGATGCTTGCGGCTGCGGGTATCGAGAAGGCTGTTGTGTTTGGCAGACCCACGGTTGCTGTGATTGCCGTTGGTGACGAGCTGGTCAAGCCTGGTGCCCCGCCTGCGGCCGGGAAAGTCTACGGGAGCAACCTTACTGTACTTGCCGCGTGGCTTTT
>DAOVDS010000135.1 GCA_030669415.1 bacterium | reverse complement strand
TCAGCTCCTTTGGTAATGTACAGCTCGATCAGCTCGCTATTATCCTTTGAGTAAGCCATACCATGTAATGGTGTGAAGCCGTAATTATCTCCTATATTCGGGTCAGCCCCGTTGAGTAGCAGAAGCTTGATATTCTCCTTGCCAAGTTCGCTGATGTGCTTGCTATTCCCGGTTATATTCGCAGGGAGTACAGCAAGAAGCAGCGCCGTTCTGCCCCACTTATCTCTAACGTTGACATCAGCTCCGCTTCCAATAAGCAACTTCACTACTTCAGGCTTGCGCCACTTCGCCGCCTCGTGAAGCAGCGTCCCGCCTTCTTCCTCTTTTGCGTTGATGTCTGCACCTTTGCTCAGAAATTCTCTGACCTCGGCAGCATCACTAACCATGCTGAAAAAACTCAGTCTGGTGCCGCTTTCTGCTTCATTGACATCCGGATGCGACTTCATCTCTTCTGCGCCGCAGGCGGCGAGGAGCAAAACAATTGCGAGAATGCAATACACTTTTCCTGTCATTTTCTACTTCTCTCGTAGAGCATACCCGGTTGTCCCGCCATGCCGTCTAAGGAGTTCAGCTACTTCCGCTCCCCTGGAGCGATCCAGCGGCGTGTCCCCCCATCTATCAAGCGCGTTGACTTCAGCTCCCGCCGCAATCAGCGCTTCAGCTATCTCCACGTTGCCGCGTCTGACCGCAAAGTGAAGAGGTGTCTGTCCGTCTCCTTTCTCCTTGGCGTCTACCGCAGCACCCGCCTCAAGCAGTGCTTCAACAACTTCCTTCGTCCGATACTTCGCCGCACGCAGCAGCGGAGTGTAGCCTGCCGAGTCCCTCGGGTCTATCTCCACGCCACTTGCCAGAAGGATTTTGGCGATGTCCTCTCTCTTGGCCAGGTGTAAAGGTGTCGAACCGCTCCTGCTCCTGGCATTAACATCCGCGCCCTTGGCAATGAGGAACTCTACGATGTCCTTGTGACTTTTCGATACCGCCATGTGCAGCGCCGTGTAACCGTTCGTGTTCTTTGCGTTGATGTCTGCGCCCTTTGCCAGCAGTTCTCTTACAAGCGGTAGATTGCCTTTTTCGGCAGCTTCAAGCATCTGCGCTCTGAGAGGGTCGCCGCGCTTCCCACCATGGTTGCGGAGTGCCTCGACCAGAACATAATCCTCTTTGTCTACTACGTAATCCAGCGGGGTATAACCGTCATTGTCTTTTGCATTGACATCCGCCCCTTTGGAAATACACAGGTCAATTGTCTCTTCGAAGCATCCTCGATATCGATTGACATACAAATGCAGCGGTGTCTGGCCGCGGTTGTTTCTTGCACCTATGTCCGCTCCCTTCGAGACCAGCAGTTCTATTGTCTTGTGCCGAATGGCTTCGAGAGGGCCCATAGAATCGTATACCCGTGGTTCCACCATGTGCAGGGGAGTGTCTCCTTTCTGGTCTCGCATATTCACGTCGGCGCCGCGCTCGACCAGAAGTTGCACCACCCAGTAGTTTTGTCTATCGAAGGCGATATGGAGTAAACGACCCAGGAACTCGTCATTACCCGAAGGGTTGCAGTAGTCTCCGAGGAGTTTCTCTATTTGCGAGACATGGGCGTAGTCTATTTGTTGAGTTAGTGCTTCACGGGTAGTCTTGTCGAGCACTGCCACACTGCCGGCAGGCTCTTCCGGCACCGCAGATTCTTCTCCGCCACAGGCGGCAAGGAGCAAAACAACTGTCAGAATGCAATACACTTTTCTCATGGTTCTCAACCTCTTCTGCCTCAATTATAACATCCTTCACATGGTGAGGCAAATGTATGGAATATAAAGCCGCGGGTCTTTCTCCACTCAGCCCGCGGATGTTCAGCCGCCTTGCCTGCAAGGCGAATTAAAACTACGCTGTCGGTACGGATAAACGAATATCCCCACCTGTAAAAGACGGAACCCCGTGACGTCCGATTTGCCTTGACTTTTTGTGTTCTCGCTGTTAGCATGCGCAGAACCTGAAAACCCTGAAAATCCCTTCTGTGTGGAGGCGGCGATGATAGGAATCAAATGCGCGGCATGCGGCAAGAGCTTTGAAGTCCCGGACACCGAGTCGGGTAAAAACACCCGCTGCCCCGACTGCGGCGCTACGGTGTTCGTTCCCGTGGTTGGTGCCCTCGAGCACGAAACCCCGGCAAGCGTTGCGCCGACCGAGAAGATTGAGAAGCCGAAGCACTTTCTCTCTCCCCTCGAAATGGTGCTGATACTCGCAATCCTGGGCATCATGATTGTCTTCGTCGTTTACCGCGTTGTGATTGACAAGCCCGAGCGTACCCAGCCTGTTGCCGTGAGCGAAGGCACCAGACTCCTGCTTGAGGAGGCGAAAAAGATAAAGGGTGTAAACGACGCTGACCTGGGGCGGCTGAGAAAGGTCACAGTTGCGATTGAGCAGTGGGACGCCGTGTGGAGCAAGAGCCTGGTTATATCACTGGTTGACGAAATCAGGAAAATGGAGACGGCTGAGGAACTCCGCGAGAGAATCGAAGAGCTTGAGAAGGACAAACAGGTCGAGACAGCCTGCCGGGACAACATGGTGAAGGTCGCCGACGCGCTCAACGAGTATCGCCAGCAGCACAAGGTGTTTCCGCCTGACCTCGGTTCGCTCAAGGAAACCGGCATACTGGAAGGCGGCGTGCCTCTTTTCTGCAAGAAGGGAAGGTATGCCTACTACATGCGTGAGGCTGTCGCGGCACAAGGCGTTGTCGAAGACCCGATTCTCGTGGCTGACGCAGGGCCGGTTCACAGGGGCGGGCGCAACGTAATCCGCATGTCAGGGAAAGTTGAGCACCTCGACGAGAAAACTTTCGGCGATACTGTCGACGCGCAGCAGGAGGAGTTCGCCAAGCTGGCCGCATCCAGGGATGAAGGCGAGCGCAAGAAGAAGGAGAGAGAGAGAGAAGCAGGCAAGCTGATGGTTGAGGCAGCCACGGCGAATCAGTCGGGCAATCCGCAGGAGGCCCTTGAGATTTACGACAGGCTGCTGAGCGAGTATGCCGACACCGAGCTGGTGAAATCGGAGGAGGGCGAAATCGACCTCAAGAAAGCTCGCATCCTGTTCACCATGGAAATCGAGAACACCCGCGAGCTTGTCCGCCAGCTTCGTCTTGACGAGGCCAAGGCGGCGTACGAGAAACTCGGCGAGAATGCATCCGAGGAGCACAAGAAAATGCTCGAGGATGAGCTCGGCGGCGTGAGCCTGATTGAAAACGGCCGTGCCCTCCACTCGCTGGGCGACCTGAGCGGCGCGCTCGAACAGTACACGAAACTCGGGGGCGCAACCACCGACCCGTTCTGGAAGCGCATCGCGCACGAACTGTCCACCGAGATAGAAAACTACCGCAAGGAAGCCGCGGCTCTCTTCACTGCGGCCGAGAATGCGCTCAAGGCGGGCAGGAAGGTGAGGGCGCTCAGTCTCGCCATGTCTCTTCGCGACAACTACACCCACTCCGCCGAGTGGCCTAAGGTCAAGCCGATAATAGCGGAGCTCATTGGCGAGGTTCCCTATTGCGAGCGGTTTGGGCCCAAGGAAAAACTGCTTGACAAGAATACCATAACCGCAATCAACAATGGCCTCGGCTGGCTTGCGCTCAAGCAGTCTGACGGCGGATGGAAGAGCAGCTCCACCGGGAAAAGCGCGCTCGATGAGCTTTCGCTTACAGGGCTCGTCACGCTCTGCTTCCTCGCCGAGGGAAACACACACCTGTCGGGACTCTATCGCGGCGTGGTTGCGGGTGCCGTCAACAAGCTCAAGGCTGCGCAGAAAGACAGCGGCCTCATCGGCGACCCGGCAAGCCCCATGCACCGACTGAGCCACGCCTTCGCGCTCCTCGCGTTGTGCGAGCTTCGCAATATGACCGACGATGAGTCGCTCACACCCGTCTGCCAGAAAGCCCTCGACTACGCCATCAAGATTCAGGAGACTGGCACGGGGTGGCGCCTTGCCGACAAAAGGGCGCCCTCGGACATCATGCTGACAACCTGGATGCAGCTTGGCATGCTCTCGGCGTCGGCGGGCAAGCTCAAGTTCCTCGAGGGTCTGCTCGATGGCGCGCTCAATACTTACAACGCCGCCTCCGACGCGGAGGGCCGCGTCAACTACAGCAAGCCCTCGGACCTGACGCGCCCGCAGAGGCACCTGCCCAGCTACCAGGCGGCGCTTACCGCGACCGCTTCGGCCGCCTACGGGAAGCTGGCCTCGGGCAGCGACCCGCGCGCCGCGAAGCTCAGGGGCGCAATCAAGTTCCTCCGGGACAACCTGCCAAACCGCACCCGCACCAACTTCCCGTTCTTCTTCTTCGGCACCTATACCCTCTTCCAGGCGGATGAGCTCACATACAAGGAGTGGAAGTGGGCCCTCAAGAGGGTCCTGCTGCAGTCCCAGCTCACCGAAGGCAAGGATGCCGGCGCATGGGACATGGGCCAGTTCTCCGACTTCCGCGGCGCCAAGATATACCCGAGCGCCCTTGCGGTCCTCTCGCTCCAGGCGCCCTACAACTTCTTCGCCGGCGTCAACCTGCGGGCAAAGACCAGGAAGGAAGTACCCAAGGGGCCGGAAGTCACGCTTGTCTTCAAGGATGGCGTCCGGATTTCCGGCAGGCTTCTCTCGGAGACTGACGAGAAAGTCACCATCGAGATAGTCAAGGGCACCACCCGCGGCGAGATGACTTTCAACCGCAAGGACATCAGGGAAATCAAGCGCAAGTAACGCGCCGGTTCCGTTCCGTGGCGGACGTGCTCCGCATGCCAAATAGCATGTGCGCAAATCACATCTGTTCGAGCGCTTTCAGTCCCAGAATCGAGAGCCCTTTTGAAAGCACATTCTTAAGCGCCAGAACAAGTGAGATGCGAGCTGCGGTAAGCGGGGCATCCTCCCCGACTACCCTGTGCTTCTGGTAGAAGCGGTTGAAGTCGCTCGCGAGCCGCAGCAGATGGGTCGAGATTTCCGAGGGCTCAAACCGCGCCGCCGCCTGCTCAATCACCGACGGCCAGTTCTCGATATCGCGTACAAGCTCCCATTCCTCCGGCTCGCACAGCAGGCTCAAATCGACAGAGGCGGGGGAGGGCGCCTCGCCTTCGAGATGGCGCAGGATTCCCGCGAAGCGAACGTGCGCGTACTGCACGTACGGCCCGGTCTCGCCGTCGAAGCTCAGAATGGCGTTCCAGTCGAAGTTCACATCCTTTATGCGCGAGTTCTTCAGGTCGTTGAAAATCACCGCGCCAATGCCGACCGCCTGTGCGATTTCCTCGGCATTTTCCAAATCAGGGTTCTTCTGGTCAATAACCTCGCGTGCCCGGCTGATTGCTTCTTCCAGAACCTCGTCAAGCAGTATGATTGTGCCTTTGCGTGTAGACATGCCCAGGATGTGCCCGAAGGGCACGTGGTGCATGTTGGCGGACCAGTCGAAGCCGGCGAGCCGGAGCACCTCGAAAAACTGCTTGAAGTGAAGCTCCTGCGGATAGCCGACGACGTAGAGGCACAGGTCGAAGTTGAACTCATCGTGTCGGTAGAGCGCGGCAGCCAGGTCGCGGGTGGCATAGAGCGTCGCGCCGTCAGCCTTCCGCAGCATGCAGGGCGGCACATCCTCTCCGAGGTCAACAACGAGCGCGCCCTCGCTTTCCTTGACAAGGCCTTTTTCCTTGAGAAGCTCGATTGTGGCCTGCGTCCTGTCGTTGTAGAACGATTCGCCCGTGTAGTAGTCGAAGTGAACACCGAGCTTTTCGTACACGCGCTTGAACTCCGCCATGGACACATCCATGAACCTGTTCCAGAATCCCCATACCTCGCGCTTAGCCATTGCCGCCACTTGTTCAGCGTTACTCGTCTTACGCTTTCCCATTGCCGCCACTTGTTCGTGTGTTTGTGGCTCACGCTCTGCCATTGCCTTAACTTCTTCAGGCGTGATCCCTTCGAGTTGCCGGAAGTAATCCCGCGCCTCTTCCTCGATTTGCGGGTCTTTCCCGGACTCTTCGTGGAAGCGGGTGTAGAGCTCGTAGGAATGTGCTATCGGGTTCTCCTTGAACTTCTCCGGGTCTTCCCAGCGCGCAAAAGCCGCCATCATCTTGCCTATCTGGGTGCCCCAGTCGCCGAGGTGGTTCACGCCTACCACGCGGTAGCCGAGCGTCTCGAAGATGCGATACAGCGCACCGCCGATTACCGTCGAGCGCAGGTGGCCTATGCCGAAAGGCTTGGCGATGTTCGGCGAGGAGAAGTCAATTACCACAGTCTTTCCTGCGCCTTTTTTCGAGTTGCCGTAGCCCTTGCTTTGCTCGATGGCGCGTGTCAGCACGCGCTTTGTAAACTCGGCCCTGTCAACGTAGAAGTTAAGATACGGCCCGGCAGTCCTGATTTCCTTCACCAGCGCAGGAAGCTCGATAGCCTGCTCCAGTTCGACTGCTATCTTGTCGGGCGCTTTCCTGAGAGTCTTGGCGAGCGTGAAGCAGGGGAATGCGTAATCGCCCATGTCCGGCTTCGGCGGAACCTCGAGCATTGCCCCGGCCTCGGATGCCTCAAGCGGCAGGTGTTTGGCAAGCGCCTCGGCTATCTGCTGCGTGAATTCGTTCACCATATTCTCCTGCAATCCAGTGTTGCTGAGCACGCATTATACCGGCCTGATTGGCAACAATCAAGCGCAAGGCTTGCATTGACGCTTGTGACTATCTGTAATCCCATTTGTAAAAAGAGTCCCTTACGTACCAACGAGTTACAGCGAGTTGCTCAAGTTGAGCAAAGTGTCATCGAGCAGCCCCGTGCGCTTGCCCCTCATGACCACCTTGCCGTCGGGATGGACTTCTATCCACTTGATGTGTTTCTTCAATTCCTCGTGTAGCAGTGCTTCATCTTCTATGGTCTTGATGCGCTCCTTGGCTGCCAATGCGCGGCTCTGAAGCAAGCGTTCCGACAGTAGCTGGTCTCGCTTTGTCGTCAGTAGGTCTACATGACGCAGGTGGGATTCAATCTTGGTACGCTCGGCCTTCAGTTGCGCAAGTCTATCGTGAACTTCTCTCAAGTCTATCCCATCTTCTATTGCCGCCACGTAGCGACTTATGCTGGTGTTTAACTTATTCCTCTGGCCTAAGAGGCGCTGTCTCTCCTTATCCGACAAGTTGATGAACTCTTCGAGAAACTCCTTCATCCGCTGCTCAAGGTATTGTATTGCTTCTTCCCTTAGCAACCGATTATCTATTGCGTCCAGAACAAGAGCATGCAGCTTGTCCGCCCGGATGCGGAACCGGTTGTGGCAGAAGCAATCACCTCTGCTACGGCGTGCTCCGCAACCGTAGTAGCGATATGTCCTATTGCTTTGCTCCATGACGTAATTCTTGCCACAAGCGGAGCACCTTATCAGGCCGCCCAGGAGAGTAACCTTTTGCGGGCGCGGGACGCCTCTGGTGGACTCGCCGTGAAAGCCTCTA
The DNA here is from genome assembly GCA_030669415.1 of bacterium. Lineage (GTDB taxonomy): Bacteria > Planctomycetota > SKW154 > SKW154 > DAOVDS01 > DAOVDS01. The sequence goes on along the minus strand of DAOVDS010000135.1, from coordinate 3,481 downwards.
CCTATTCTCTGTTTCTCTCTTATCCTCTGCTGCGCCTTCTGCCAAATCGCCTTACTTATTATCGCAGGCATGACACCTTCGCGGCAAATCCATTGTTCAGGCGGATTAGGAATCTTCCTCCGCCTGCCGTTCGGGTGCCTTGTTTCTCTTGTCCTGTTGAAGACCAAGGTGCCGGTGTAGATTTCGTTTCGCAGCATGGCCCCCATGAAGCTCGAATAGAAGGTCTGCCCACTGCGATTCCTGTAGCCCTTCCTGTTGAACCAGTTGCAGATGCCGCGCAGCCCCATTCCTCTGTCTGCGAAAAGGTAGAACGCCTTGCGCACAATCTCGGCCTCTGCGGGCCTAATCTCAAGAGCGACACCAAGACGTTTGGGGTTGCCATCTATGTCTTTCTCTGTGTCGCTTAACACAGGCTTGCGGCGATACCCAAAGGGAACCTGACCGCCAGGCCAAAAGCCCCGTTTCGCCTGCGCCACCAACCCGCGTTTGACGCGCCTCCCTATCTCGCGGCTGTCTGCCTCTGCCTTTATCTCCTTGATGCCTGTAATCCAAAGTCCTGCCTCGGTATCTTCATCTATGTAGTTGTCAGCCATCGAGAGTACCTTGACTCCGTGCTCTCTGAGCAGCTCCCGGTACTTGGCGGATTCAGCCTTGTTTCTTGCAAACCGGCTGATGTCCTCGACTATTATGCAGTCGAAGGGGCAATCAGGTCTGGTAGCTATTGAAATCATCTCCATGAACGCAGACCTTCCGGCTGTTGTAGTGCCACTGGCAGCCCTGTCCTTGAAGGTAGGATACTGCGGGCAGTGAACCCATCCGAGGCAGTGCCTATTCACATCTTCGACTATTGCGGCTACCTGGTCATCCGCAGAGCGCGGATTCTGAAGCTCGCTTGAATAGCGGGCGTAGATTGTAAATACATTTCCTTCAGCCATCTTGAACTACTCGCTCTTCACATCTTGCCCTTCTAACAGCCCCTTAGACTGACAGGCAAGTATCCTTCGTCATCTAACAGTCCAGCCTCAAGAAGTATCTGTTTCACTGAGGCCCACGCCAACTTGTCCAAATAGCTCTTCTCAGTTTGTGTCAAGCCTCGTCTGTCTCTACCATCACATACATGGAGAGCCACACCAGACATGTCAAATGAAATATTATTTATTTCTTGTTGCTCATGTGAGCGGCAGCTTTGACTATCATCTGGCACGAATTGATGACTGTGCTTAGGCTTGTCTTGCATCTCTTCCGTCATGGGAGCCTGTTCTCTCGTGTCCATATCACTCGCGTTGGACTTTTCCACAGCCGCGTGCGAAAGTGCCTACAGGTCGAGCGTCCTTTTCGTCGTAGATGAACCCCTCGTAAAAATCTGCATGCTGACCACCCTCTATAATTTCCTCACGAAGCGCATCCGTATTAACCTGCCCGGACACAAGTACCCAACCCGTATAAGACGTTACCTTCTTTTTTCTCTTCTTGTCATACCGATAATTAGCCTGCCGGCCTATTCCAGTAAAAGGTGCTGCACATCTCGGACAAAGAGGCGTAGACTTAGCCGCTTCCTTATCAACCTTTGCGCCGCCGATAGCGTGAACCATCTGACGATTATGCAAGAGCGCCATGAGCACTACTTTGTGAGTCTTAGGAATTTGACCTTTTATCGCGTACTTGAGACATTCCTGAATTGCTTTCAGGCGGCGCTCAGGGTTTTTAATTTTATGGATGTGCTCACCGTACTCAGGATTACCACACCCATCATAGCCCTTAACTTCTCTCATAATATCAACATGCCAGTTGACGCCGCCGGTAAGTTGCTTCCAGACCTTCTGAATCGCCGCAAGGTTGGTGTACTTCCAATAACATAGGAAATGAAGATGAATATGGTAACACCGGCCAGTCGAAAGAGAAACACCGGCAGCCCGGAGGTCTTTTATCTCCTGCCTTATACTCTCACCATAGTTACACCCTATATCCTGTTTGAGTTGCTTCTCCTCAGATTCCGGCATCTTATACCCATGCAAAGACTTGAACACCTTGAGCTTCTGTTTCAATATCCGAGCATGGAGTGCCTTCAACTGGTCAGGAAGGCTATCATACTTTATCTCCAAGACCAGTACGCCAGGCTTGTGAGGCCAGACATAAGGGAATGCCTTACTGCGGATGCTCGATATTCGAGCTTTCAACTTGCGATTCCGGCACCGCTTTATCTTCTCCCAAAGCTGCTCTACTACAGGATGCCCCAGCGAAGACCATGAACTAACATCCCGAATCTTCTTTTGGAATAATCGCTCCCGGCGCTCTTTCAATTCCTTCCTGAGCTCACGAATTTTCTTTGATGCCCGCGCCCATCGCTCCCGCTCATTCTTGGTCAGATACTCATCCGGTTTCTTTCGCTCGCGTAGGAGCTGGTGTCCACGAAAGAGATTTTCAATAACAGCGGGAGCGTCGGCAAGCGTACAACGCGGCCCTCCAGTAAACGTACCACCACCTATCGCACCAGGCTTATCAAACACAGTCAGATATTTCTCAATAGAGGCACGTCGGATACGACTCGCACAAACAGAGTGGAAACGAGAATTGCAATGGAAAACCGTGACAATTTTCGCGTCACAATCTTCGTGCCTGATGGTGTTACCTAACTTCTCACAAATATCTATCCGAGCTAATTCTTTTCGAGCGCCCTGCCAATTAAAAAAATAGTGACTATTTCGCTTTTTTTCTGATTTTCCTTCCGTTTTCTCTTTAGGCTCACCTTCATCGCCCATTGTCCACTCAATCTTGACTCTAAAGGCGTTCAAGATGTTCTGGCCAATTTCTTCGAGACGTGATGGAGAGAGGATATCGTGACGCGGTAATTTACATAAACAAATTATATTGGCGGCTTCGCCGCAATCCCCGCCTTCGGCGGGGGAAGGATGCGCCTTCGGCGCATTGGCGGCGCTATGCGCCGCAGGCGGCTTCGCCGCATGTTCGCCGCTTCGCGGCTCACTCCCTGTAGGGTGAAAAGTCTGTAAAGCAGGCGCAGGGGCAAGATAGTCAGTCCACGGACGTTTACCCTGAGACGGGTCTAAAGTCCCTGCGGACTTTGGCTTGACAGGTTGCGCAATTGATTGTAGTATGTGTTTGGCCACGGGTGGTATCCTCACCTGCGGTCAAGTCCCGTGGTTGTAACGGCAACCACGAGACAGAACCGACGGGCCGGTCACGACTGCGATACAGGCGTCACCGGCCCCCCTTAAAACCTATTCCTCTTCTTCCTCCTCTTCGCCTTCAAGCTCGTCCTCATCTGTGATTTCAGTGAGTTCGACCCCGCAATCCACACAGATGGCTTCGTAGGCAGGGACTCGCTCCAGCATATACTCCCTGCCGCAATCAGGGCACACAAACTCCCCGCTCAACAATTGCGTCATACCCATTCCACACCTCCATTCCTAACAACAACTGCTCAGTACATTCCTATGACGATTAGAGAGGGGGGGCAGAACGG
>DAOVDS010000301.1 GCA_030669415.1 bacterium | reverse complement strand
CATGTTGGATACTTTTGCCATCGTCTGAGCAAACTGAAGTATAGAAGGATATAGACTCTCAGGCTTTGCTTCTAAAAAGAGTTTGCCATTATCTTCTACAACACCATTCTCTGAGAGAATCTTTTGCAGGATTCGCTCCTTGTTGGATGTATCAATATCAAACGAATATGAGAGCCTCATTAGTGTCATACCGTGGTCACAGACGCGGATTGGCTTATCATTGTTAGATGTGTTCTCCAAGAAAATATCAACCATGTCCCCATCTTCGTGGTATAAGGGCACAATCAATTGCGTTATTCCAGGGCGCTTTTCGCGTATGGCTATCTGATGATTGAATTGCTTCTTCAAGAGGTCAAGATAGTCCATTGTTTACTCCCATAATGTAGTCTGGCCGATATTGGGAAAGTGGTCATTTGCGTTAACGATTTCAATTCTTCTTAGGAAATAGCGAAGAGCTTGGTCATAGGAGCCATACTCGGCTGTTATCTCCCCGCCACTTTCGGCTCTAACGCCGGCCTCTATATTTTCGGCTTTTGCTCTGTGAACATGATACGAAAAGTGGCTACTCGTGTCACTTTCTGATTCGCCAATAAAACTTCCATGTGGGCCATTGCAGCGGAGAAGGCTGATTCTATCTCGCTCTCCTTTTGGTCGATAAGTCAGCCCTATGGAGAAATTTTCCCGAAATTCCTCATCTACTCTCATAAAGACTCCGAAGGAGTATTTCCCATCTTGTGATTGAAGCTCCATATCATTGCGCCGATAGCCTCGTTCCATTTTCCAAGTTCTTCGCGGTGCTGACGTAATCACCTTCGGGCATTTGATTAGTTCGTCTATTTCGTGCTGAGTAAAAGTTGACATGTTGTTTTCTCCACTCCAAAGGCGCATAAGAGTGGAGGCATTCTACATTATTCCATATCTTGTCGCAAGTTATTTGTTCTGTATTCGCGGAAAGCTTATTTTGTGAGCATCGCATAAGTCGACCTTCCTTCACAATTTGCTAATGCCCTGTCAAAGCGGGGCGTGTCATCGCTTTTCCTTGTATTGAACCTGTATCCGAATTCGTCACAGTAACGCGCAAGGTGTTTGGGGCTGACTAATAACGTGCTAATCATTGAACGCATCCCCTACACCACATCTTGTATGCCCTTTTTCTATAGCGTATTCCTTAGTTAAGCGGATAGTCTTATTGAGAAATTGATTCAAGTATTTGCCGGACCTTCTCCCACTGCTGCCTGTCGGGCGCAAGCTGCAGCGCTCTGCGGAAGGCATCCTGGGCGCTTTCTGTTTCACCGAGCACCGCATGTGCAATGCCGAGATTCTTCCAGGCCTCGAAATAGCCGGGTTTCAGCTTAACGGCCCGCTGCAGATGTATTATCCCTATCCCCAACGGCGGGATTTCATCGGTTTTCCCCTGTTGCGCCGCCTTCAGGCAGGCGGCGCCGAGGTTGTTCTCGATTTGCGCGGAATTGGGGTGATATTCGAGGGCTTGAACGTAGCTCTCGATGGCCCGCCCGGGTTCTCCCTGTTGAAACTGGAGGTTGCCGAGAGTGTAGTATTCGCGGCCGAAGCCAAGCTCCTGCGGCAGGAGCGGCTCCAGCACTGCGACGAATAGCCCGAATATCGCCACGCAGATTATCAACGCTCTCTGGAAGTCCTGTTCCCTAATCCATCTCACAATCTGTTCAACCGCCAGCGCCGCCATGACTGCGAGAAACGGCACCAGCGGTGCGCGGTAGCGGGCAGTCACGTAGAAGAGAATAACTGAGCCGGCATACGTGAGTACCACCAGGACAGGCAGGCGCCAGCGCCCGCCCCGCGAAATCGCCATACCCAGACCGGCAATCGCGAACGGCGCGAGCAGGTAGAAGCCGAAGAGGTTGAAGCGAAGCGGCGTCAGTCGTTTTGAAATGAAGGCGTAGTTATAGTTGTCTGGAATCTCGGCTCCGTTGGCGAACAGGGCGGTCTTGAGCGCGAGCAGTCGCAGCCATCTTCCCGGGTCTCGGCCGATGTCGCGCCAGGCTCTTGCGGACCAGTAGGTGCTGACTTCTCCCGGCGAGGGGTCTTTGCCGGTTGCCTTACGCGCCGCGGCCACGGCGTCCAGGTGCTCGTGGGAAGCGGTCTGGCGAACCGATACAAGAGCCGGGTGATAGCCGGTGGCTTCGGCTGAGTTGCCCTCGTAGAAGTTGAACCCGCCGCTGTAGGTGGTCAGGATAAACTCGCCCGAGGCGGCGTAGTTCGCAAAAGTGAGCGGGAGTATCGAGACTGCCAGTCCGGCGCCGAAGAGCAGAGGGGAAAGAAACGCTTTCTTGCGCAACGCCTCGACTATCAGGAACAACAGCACCGCGGCAGCCACGAGGAACGCGTTTCCCCGCATGTCGGCGGCCAGCCCCAGCAGTGCGCCCGCGAGCAGGTAGCGGCCCAGGCGCAGCGCCTTCTTCTGAGGGTCCAGGTGGAGCAGATAGACTCCCGCAAGCAGCAGGAAGGTGACGGGCGCCGTCTTGAGCAGCAGGTTATCGTAGAATGCAAGTATGCCGGAGAGGGCGCAGAACAGGCCGGCCCCGAGCGCAGCCTGCCACGAAAGAAGGCGGCGCGCGAGGAGGCAGACGAGAACGCACAACGCCGAGCCGAGCGCACACTGGAGCAGGCGTACGATTGTGAGAGAGTGCCCGAAGATGCGATAGAGCACTGAAAGCGCCCACGGGTAGACAGGCGAATAGAAATACGGGGCGGGGTGGGGCGATTCGCCATTTGCCATGCCCCGCGCCCAGTCGTCGTAGAGCTTCGCATCCACAAGCTGGTCCGACCAGTAGGGCGAGCCGTGCAGGGCGAGAAGCACGAGGACCCGCACGAGAAGAGCCACGGCGAAGACGACGATGACCGAACCGGCCGGCCTGCCGAGCCATTTCAATAAGGAGTTGTGGTTCTGAAGCGGATGCCTGTCCACGCAGATTCCCCAAGAGAAAGAAGCGGTTCGCGCACCGAATGTTAGCGCACGCCGCCGCGGCTGTCAAGCGGTACGCACGAATCTGTCGGGCGGGTTAATAAATTCCGAAGAAGTGCCTGCGAATCCACTTGACCTCGGGGGCTTTACCTAATAACGTTTCTGCATAAAGTGGAGAAAGGAAAGGACAACATGGGTAATGCAGCATCGGGACCGTCAACGGATTTTGTCCGAGCCATTGTTGCGCAAGACCTCAAGACAGGCAAGTGGGGAGGGCGGGTCGTAACCCGGTTCCCTCCGGAGCCCAACGGCTACCTGCATATCGGGCACGCCAAGAGCATCTGCCTGAATTTCGGCATAGCCGCCGAGAATGAAGGTGGTATCTGCCACCTGCGCTTTGATGACACCAATCCCCTGAAGGAGACGCAGGAATACATAGATGCCATAAAGGAGGATGTCCGCTGGCTGGGGTTTGACTGGGGCGGGCACGAGTACTACGCCTCGGATTACTTCGACCAGCTCTACGAGTGGGCGCTGCAGCTTATCAAGGATGGCAAGGCGTATGTGTGCAACTTGAGCGCGCAGGAGATTAGCGAGTACCGCGGCACCCTGACGGAGCCGGGGAAGGACAGCCCGTACCGCGAGCGCCCGGTCAAGGAGAGCCTGGATTTGTTCGAGCGCATGCGTGCCGGCGAGTTTGAGGAGGGCTCGCGCACGCTGCGGGCCAGGATTGACATGGCCTCACCGAATATCAACCTGCGCGACCCGATAATGTACAGGATACTGAAAGCTTCTCACCACCGTACCGGTGAGAAGTGGTGTATTTACGCATCCTACGACTGGGCGCACGGGCAGTCGGATTCCATCGAGAATATCACCCATTCGATTTGCACGCTGGAGTTCGAGAATCATCGCCCGCTCTACGACTGGTTTCTGGACCAGTTGGGCGCCTATCACCCGCAGCAGATAGAGTTCGCCCGCCTCAACCTGACTTATACTATTATGAGCAAGCGGATGCTCACGGAGCTGGTGGAGCAGGGCTACGTGAGCGGCTGGGATGACCCGCGGCTGCCCACAGTAGCCGGCCTGAAGAGGCGCGGGTATACGCCGGAATCCATCAGGGATTTCTGCAGCCGTATCGGCGTGGCCAAGGCTGACAGCACCGTTGACATAGCCCTCCTCGAGCACTGCCTGCGCGAAGACCTGAACAGGCGGGCGCCGCGGGTGATGGGCGTGCTCAAGCCGCTCCGGGTGGTTATCGAGAACTACCCGCCAGACCAGGTCGAAGAGCTCGATGCCATAAACAACCCGGAAGACGCCGGCGCAGGCACTCGCAAGGTCCCTTTCTCAAAGGTGCTCTATATCGAGCAGGATGATTTCATGGAGGAGCCGCCGAAGAAATTCTATCGGCTGGCGCCGGGGCGCGAGGTGCGGCTGCGATACGCCTACTTCATCAAGTGCGTGGATGCCGTAAAGGATGAGAAGACCGGCGATGTCGTCGAGCTGCACTGTACCTACGACCCCGCGACCCGGGGCGGCGATGCGCCGGACGGCCGCAAGGTCAAGGCGACGCTGCACTGGGTTTCGGCCGCACACGCGCTGGAGGCCCAGGTCAGGCTCTATGAGCACCTCTTCACTAAGGAGTATCCCACTGACGCAGGGGAAGGCGAGGACTGGAAAGACTCTTTCAATCAGGACTCGCTGCAGGAGCTTACTTCGTGCCGCGTGGAACCGAGCCTCAAGGACGCCGCGGCGGGAAGCCGGTACCAGTTCGAGAGGAAGGGCTACTTCGTAGTTGATACTGACTCTTCCGAAGGGAAGCTGATATTCAACCGGACCGTCTCGCTGCGCGACGAATGGGCCAGAATCCAGAAAGCGCAGAAGAAAAAGCAGGGGCTTGCTTAGCAGCCTGTGGCAGAAGTCCCGAATCCCGTCAGTTAACATACCGCACTCGTGAAGCTATACTGCGGTTGGGGGTTGCGGGTGTCCGCCGAATTCGCGGAACTCGGGAGGTTGCTCTGAACAATGATAACGATTTACGGTAGCAGTAAATGAGGAAGACTGCCAGCCCATAGATAGGAGACCTGCATCTTTACGCATAACCGTCTCAGTCCGCGGTCGTCGCCTAATACTGCGCTCCGGTTTCGAAC
>DAOVDS010000027.1 GCA_030669415.1 bacterium | reverse complement strand
GGCTGCGGGAAGCACTGGACACAGTGCTTCGGCACAAGATAACAGACACAATTCCTTTTGCCTCAAGAGTGCGGGAAGGTGTGCACAACCTTCCCGCTTTTTTCTGTCCGGCTGAATGAACCCCGCAGTATCTTGTGAAGTATAAGATGCGGGGAGCTTGTGTCCCCACGGAGTGCTGTGCAGGATGACGCGCAAAGAGAGAATACTAATTGTTCTGATTTCGATAGGCATAACCGCGCTTGTGCTGGTGTGGATATGGCACCAGCGCCCTCCCGAGATACCGCAGATACCTCCCCCGGTGGTGAGGCTGCCGGTTATCGAAAACGGCGACCCGGTCAAGCCGCCGGAAGTGATTGACACGCAGCCAAGAGAAACCACACCCATCAGGATTCAACTTCCCGACGTGCCCGATGGCGGTTCAATCCAGGGGAAGGTGGTGGATGCTGGCGGCGGGCCGATTCACAACGCCACGCTCACCGCGATACGCGACGGACAGCCTGTCAAGTACGCCTTCACTGACAAGGAAGGGATATACGTCATCAGCGGCCTTGCCCCCGGCCGTTACGATATACGGGCAGAGAGGGAAGGATACGCAACAGCGGGCAGGAGCGGCATCCAGTTGAGCAAGCTCCAGAAAGAGGTGGTGGATTTCGAGCTTGTCAGGGGCGGCTCGTTCAGCGGCTCCGTGGTCGATGAGAGCGAGGAGCCGATACTCAACGCGAACGTGACGCTGTACGCCAGCAGTGCCCGCGATAATTTGCAGGGGCTCGTGCGCTCCTTCCGCGCCAGGACTAATCAGGATGGCGGATTCCGGATTGACAACGTGTCTCCCGGCGAATACATCGCACTTGCCCAGCACGAAGCTCACATACCCAGCGAGCGAACACCATTTACAATAGACAATGAGAACCCGACGACCCACAAGTTCGTCCTCGAGACGGGCGGGTCCGTCTCCGGCACAGTCACCGACCTTGACGGCGGCCCTGTAGCCGGTGTGCAGGTATGGCTCTCTTCAGTCGAGGATACGATTATCTTCTCCCGCGGTGCGCGCACCGATGCCGACGGGAAGTATGTCCTCGGGGGGCTCAAGCCCGGCAGCGTGGATATCAGGACACTTGCGCCGGGCTTCGTGGCAGTCACGAAGAGGGACATCCAGGTATTCAAGGGGCGCATGACGGAGGGGATAGACTTCACGCTCGACCCGGGCAAGTCAATTTCGGGCGTGGTGGTCAACTCCGCGGATGAGCCTGTCAAGAACGCAACCATCTCCGCCAACGACACGAAGAGCTACAAGACTGCCAAGACGGACGAGAAGGGACAATTCGCGCTTAACGGCTTCTCCGGCGACAAGGTCAACCTGAGCGTGCGCGCGCCCGGCTACGTCCTGTTTGTGAAGCGCAACATACCTGCCAACACCGATGAGCTGCACCTGGTGCTGCGTAAGGGGGGGTCTGTCGAGGGGCAGGCAATCTCCGATGTGGTGCTCAAGTCCTTCGTCGTTATCCTCTACACCATTCCCGAGGCGGGGCGGCAGCGAAGGATAGTGAAACAGAAAATATCCAGCGACCCCGAAGGCTACTTCAAGGTCAAGGATATCCCAGGAGGTATCTATACCCTCGAAATTCACGCGAAGGACTATATCCAGGTCAGTCCGGAAACGGTCGAGATAAGGGAAGGCACCACGGTAAGCGGGCTTGAGATGGCCATGCGCGCGCGCCGGTGACTACTCGCCCGCGAGCGTGCACATGCCGGAGAATTCGCACCAGCCGGCCTGGCGCCTGCACGGGGCGTTCTCGCCCTTTTCGTACTCGTACTTGCCGGCGAGGATTTCCCTGACAACGCCTTCAATGCGCCCAAGCGACGCCTGGAGTTCGGCTGCGGATATGGCGTCGCCCTTCTCTTCTTCGGCGAAGCGCAGCCGCGCCTCGTAAGGCCTGCCTGTATCGTCGTGGTTGAGGTATATGTAGGAGAAAGCGCTGACCTGGTGGCCCATCCCGCGCGCTGCAAGGGTGTAGAGTGGAAGCTGGATGTCTTCGAGCCTCGCCACGGCGGCGTTCTTGTGCTTTCTCTCCTTGCCCCGGCCTCTTGTCTTGTAGTCGATGACTTTCACGCCATCTTCCACCGCGACAATCCTGTCAATCCTGCCGCGAATCTGCGCCCCGCCGAGCTCGAGCTTGAACCGCCGTTCCACCGCGACGGTCTCTTCGGCGCCGATGGCCGGCTCGGCGGCATACGCTCCGAGCAGCGCCCCGGCCTCGGCCAGCGACTCGGGAACAAGCGCTGCACCAGCCGCCACCTCGTCAAGCAATCTGTGGATTTGCCCGGCCGAGAAATCCGCCTGCCCCGGGGCGTGGAACTGCGCAAGCACCCGGTGCACGAGCAGGCCCAGCGCCATGTACTCGCTTTCAGGACCTTTCAGTCTCAGGATTCGCCGCAGGTAAAACAGGTGCGGGCAGGCGACGTAGTCTGCTATTGCGCTGGTACTGAGCACAGACGGAGCCGCGATTCTGATGGCGGGTGCTGGCGGGTGCGCGGGGCCTCCCGTAAACTCGACGACAGGCCTTGACTGCGCAGACTGCATGACGCCCTGAAGCCACGTGGCCGGGCGCGCCGGTCTGCCGCCTTCCTGCCTGTGGAATGAGAGCACCGCCCTGGCCCCGGCGGCGGCGGCAGTGCCTGCCTCCCAGCGGCGGCGAGCGTCCCGCGTGCGCCCCGACGGCAGATAGACGGGCCTGCCGAGCGTGCGTTCGAGCGCGCCGGCGAGCTCGCGGACTCCCCGAAGTTCCGGCCGGGGCGGCTCTCCCTTCCGTACAAGCGAGGGGAGAAACACCACGCTGTAGAACTTCGCTGCCGGCCTGTCCGGCGTGATGAGAAGCTGGGGGCAGGGGTTCGAGTCGGGATTCTCACCGGCAAGCTCTCTTACGTACCCGTCCAGTGCGCCGGCGAGCAGGGGCAGGTCCTCATCAGCCCTGCCGGTGCCCGCGAGCGCGGCGAACTGCGCCCCGCAGGCGCGCCAGAGGTCCAGGGCTTTCTCCTCAAGCTGTGTCCTGTCGGGAATGAGCGAAACCAGTGCGCTGGCGAGAAGCTCTTCAAGCGACAGAGTTTCCTTTCCCGCGATGAGCTCTGCGAGCTTCGCCTCAAGCTGCGAATCGTCCGGGGCCATGCCGGCGAGGACAGCCCTGCGCTTCAGGCCGGGCCTTTCCGGGTCGGTCAGAAGGCCAAGAATCAGCCTCACTTCACGCTCAAGCCCCGCAGTGCTCCCAAGGAATCCGTGTCCCCCGGTTCCTTCCAGGACCCGGGTGCGCTCAAGCTCGTAGCAGAGCAGGCCGGCCTGGGAGCCGGTGCTGCCAAGGTAGAAGGCCATCTCCCGCGCCGGCACGCCTTCTTCAAGCATGAGTGTGTGCGCGTCCTGCGCCAGGCCCCGGAACTGGGATGCGAGGTCGTTGAACTGCAGGAGTTGCGCGCCCTCACCGAGGGAGTCGAGCGAGCCGTCGGCAATCTTCCTGCCCAGTGCCTCGCCCGGTGGAGCGGGGGCGGCCTGGGTCTCAAGCTGCCCGAGCCGCCGTGCAAGCTTTGTGGTTACATCACCGACAACCGCCCGGTCCTCAGGCGCCGGCGCGTCAGCGTCGCAGAGGAACACGCACGCGCCACCCGTCCCGGCAAGCGCCGCGGCAAGCTCGAACTCGTCGGGCCTGACCTCGTGGGTCGAATCGAAAACGCAGTGCCCGGCAGGCGCGCCAGACCCCTGGCTGATTTTCTCAAGAGCGGCGCGAACAAGGTCGGCGGTATCTGCGACATCCCTGTCGCGAAGCATGTTCTCATACAGGCCGAGCAGGTCGGCGAGAAGTCCCGCGAGCGGGTGCGAGTCCCGCAGGTGCGTCAGGTGCGAGCTGGGCACGAAGTTGGCCCTCAGACTATCGAGCAGCCGCCAGACTGACTCGGCCTGCGCCCCGTCCCGGGCAAGCGCCTGCTTGACACCTGCAGGCAGGTCGTGCCACGCCCTGTGGAAGAGCAGCCAGCGCTGTGCGCCCGAGGCCACCGTCACAGGTCGGCGGCCCGCCAGGTCGGCCGCGTACCGGGTGTATGTGAGCACCTGCGCCTCGGCGATTCCTTCAGATTCGAGCAGAGCCCACAGGTCGGCTGCCCTGGCGAGGTGGGGCGTGAGGATAGTACACCGGCCGGAGCCGCGCCTGCGCAGGTGCTCCACGAGGGCGCGGGTCAGGGCGGCGCTGCCGAAGCCTGTAATCAGGCCCGAAGCAGTCACTGCCGGTGGCTGGGAATCCATGTCAAGGAGGTCCTATTCGTTGACTTCAAGGATGCCCATGCGAAACGCGATAGCTATCGCCTTTACAAGCTCGGGGTCTATCTGTCCCTCCTGGGCAAGGGCGTTTAGCTTGAAGAGAGCCTCTTTGGTGGCGAGCTTGTCTGCGGATTCATCTGCGAGGATTTTCGCGAAGGCGCGCGCGGCCGCGATAATCCTTGCGTGAAGCGGTATCTCCTCGCCGGCAAGCCCATCGGGGCAGCCGCTGCCATCATACTTCTCGAAGGAGTGCTTCACCGCGGGCAGTATCTCGCGCAGGCCCTCAATCTTCTCGAGAAGCTCCTCGGAGCCCATCGCCAGCTTGTACTCGAGCGTCTGCTCCTTTGCGGAAGCGGTGCGGGCCGCGACAATATCCGCCTCCGAGACTGTCAGGCGGCCGATGTTGTGCAGAAGGGCCGCCAGGCTCACGGTGCTGATTTCCTCCTGCGGCAGGCTGAGCGCCTTGGCCATCGCCTTGGCGTAGCGGGCGACCCGCTTTGTCAGGCCCTTTATGGCCGGGTCGCGTATCTCCACGGCGCTGACGAGCGCCGAGATGATGGAGGTGAACATCTTGCGCTGCTCGGTGGCGATGCGGAAGCTGTTGAGGGCCATGCCTGTGTTGATTCCGATAGCGGTGATAAGCTCGAGGTCCTCGGTTGAGAAGGTGACACCGGGGTCTGAGCTGGAGAGGTAGATAACGCCGATTATCTGCTCCATCGCCACGAGCGGGGCGCAGATGACCGACCTGGTCCCCTGCATTATGACGGAGCTCTTCTTGCTGAAGCGCTGGTCGGTGCTCGCATCGGATGTGAGGATAGCCCGGCCATACTTGAAGACGCGCTTGATGATTGTCTTGGATACTGCGGGCGTAGTGGCGCCTTCCTTCTCGTAGCTTGCCTCGAGGTTGAGCTCGCGCTTGCTCTTAATCTCCGGCTTGGCGAAGATATAGCACTGCTCGGCCTCCACCGCCTGGGCGGATAGCTCGACTATCGCGGCAAGTATTTTCTTGGGGTTGCGTCCGCTGGAGACTGCCCGCGCCGCCTGGTAGAGGATTGCAAGATGCTTGGGCTCGTGCGACTCGGCGACCTGCCGGGCCGGGACCTTGTTAGACTCCTCTATATCGGCGAAATCCATGACGCCGAAGCGGAACTCCATGGTGGCGCCGGGGTCCGCTTCCATGTGCGAGAACTCGATATGCTCGGCCAGGTCTTCCTGCGCGGGGGTGGTGTCCACCAGGACCAGGGTGGTCTGTCCTATCCTTATGCGGTCGTTCTCGCGCAGCAGCTCCTCGGTCACGCGCTGCTCGTTGACGAAGGTGCCGTTGCGGGAGGTGAGGTCACGCAGGAAATACATCTCGCCGACGCGGAAGATTTCGGCGTGCCTGCGGCTGACCCCCTGGTCCATAATCTGAATGCGGACATCGTTGTCCCGGCCGATAGTCACGACCTCATCACCCAGGAGATAGACCGCGCCCTTGTTGGGGCCATCACTTATCTTTATGCACACCATCGGTTTTCCAGTGACCTCTTGCGCCGACAGGCACTTCCTGCGGCATTATACCAATTCCAATAAGTTCTTGCCTGTTTCCCTCTCCCCTGGGGGGAGAGGGTGCAGGGTGAGGGGGAATTATACTTATCACCCTCCCCTAAATCCCCTCCCCTCAAGGGAGGGAAAGTCTAAGGACTGCCTTCAGAAAAGGCAGAAACTTTATAGAATTGCTATTACTACTCGTCTTCTTCATCCTCTTCGTCGCAGGGCGAAGCCATGTACCAGTCTGAGCCGACTTTCTTCCACTTGATTTCCTCGGTGGAGGTCGAGCCCGTCACGGCGTCGTAGGTGACGGTGACCTTCGTTGTGCCCCAGAGACCATCCACGCTGACATCGTCAACCTTGAAGGACTGATAGCGCTTCGTCCAGGAAGAGAGCTCGTGGGAGCCGCTTCTGAGCTCCTCGGCGAGCTTGGCCAGGTACTTGTCAATCTTCCCGGCAGCCCTGGTTGTCTCCTGACGGAACTTCTTCGTCTTTATCTCCCAGAAGCACGATTTCAGGTACTTCGCCACAAAACCCGTTCCCTTGCAGAACCTGCATGGGCCAAGTATCCCCTTGGCGCGTCAGTGGATTCACCCGCGCATCGTTTTGGCCTGCGGGTCTGCCGGCTGCTGGCCCGTTCCCTTGCAGTAGGGGCACTTAGTCTTGCCGTCGCCGCCGCACCTCTTGCAGATGAGCTTGTTGCGGCTCTTCATCCAGCGTTCGAGCCGCGACTTGAGTTTCCTGGCGTTCAGCGCGGCATCCTGAGCTTTCTTGTCCATCTCGCCGGGCTTCTTCTTGCCGGGGCCGGGGTCTTTGTCCTCAGTGATGGATTTCACGAACTTGTTTTCGATAATTATCTTGCCGTAAGGCACCTTGAGGGTTACTCCCGTCTCGTCCCGGGAAATGACCTTGCCCTCCAGTTTTTCGCCTGTGGTAAGCTCGACCACGTCGGCGTACAGCACAAGCGGAGCGGCGACACACAGCAGGGCCACTAACAGTTTCTTCACGGCGCACCTCCGCGCGGCCTCCGGCCGAGATAGTAGAAAGTTGAGCAGTAGAACAGTAGAAGGAGGCCGCAGCTCTACTTTCCACTTTCCTGCTGACAGTGTAACAGCAGCGACTCACACAGTACATAAGTTTAGCGGGAAGCGGGCTGAAAGTCAAGCACTCAATCAGGCTTGTAAAGCTTGCCGTCAATCATATTCAGGCGCCTGGTGCCCTGTTTGGCCAGCTCCACGTTGTGCGTCACCACGACCAGGGTCTGTTTGAACTCGTCCTTGATTCTCCACAGCACCTCGAGAATCTCGCCGGTCGTCTTCGTGTCGAGGTTGCCGGTCGGCTCGTCGCAGAACAGGAGCACGGGGTCGTTGACGAGTGCGCGTGCGATGGCGGCGCGCTGCCTCTCACCGCCGGAGAGCTGCGAGGGCCTGTGTTTGAGCCGCTCGCCGAGGCCCATGCTTGCCAGGACGCCCTCGACCTTCTCGCGGCGCCGGCGCCTCGCGGAGTACCAGGAGAAGATCGATTCCGTTATCATCAGGGGCAGGAGAGTGTTTTCCGTCACGTTCAGGTCGGGCAGGAGGTGATAGAACTGGAAGACGAATCCGAACCGGCGGTTCCGGATAAAAGCCCTGCGGCCGGCTGAAGCGGTGGAGACTTCCTCGCCGTCATAGAAAACCTTGCCCCCGGTGGGCGGGTCCAGCAGGCCCAGCATGTGAAGGAGTGTGCTCTTTCCCGCGCCGCTGGGGCCGCATATCACCAGCACTTCACCGGGCTTCACGGCGAGGTCCACGCCCTTTACCACAGGCAGCTCCCGCTTGCCCGCATAGTAGCTCTTTGTGAGCCCTTTTGCCTCGAGCAGGACCTCTCCCGCCTGCGATTTGGCCTTTGTCCTACTCATACCGCAGCGCCTCCACGGGGTCCAGTCTCGAGGCCCTGACCGCGGGATACAGGGCGAAAACACACGAGACAAGTATCGTGGGGAGAATAACCCACAAAAGCTCCGGGTAATCAACCTGGGTGGGTATCTTGTCGAGGTAATATATGTTTGGCGGGAAAGGGTGGTAGCCTACGACGCTTTCGATGAGGTCCGCTATTTCGTTTATATTGTAGACAAACAAAAGGCCCAGGAACGAGCCCAGGAGAGTGCCGGCGACCCCGATAAACGAGCCCGCAACAAGGAATATGGACATAACGCCGGTGGTCGTGCCGCCGAGTGACTTGATAATCCCGATATCCTTGGTCTTCTCTATCACCATCATGGCGAGAATCGAGACAATGGTAAAGCCCGCTACTATCACGATAAAGAAGATGATAAAGGCAAGCAGCCATTTTTCCATCTGCACGGCCTGCAGCAGCGTGCGGTTCTGCTCCTGCCAGGTGAGGACCATAACCCCTCTGGAGTAATCGGCCTCTATTGCCGCCTCTATCCGGGAGCGGACCTTGTCGGCATCGTGGTAGTCTTTCAGCTTGACGCTCACGCCGGAAACCGCTCCGGGGACCCCGATAAACTGCTGGACATCGTAGAGCTGCGCGTATGCGTAGCGGAAGTCGTTCTCGAACATGCCTGTCCGGAACGCCCCGAGCACCTCGAAGCGCTGCTGGCTCGCCTCCTCGACATCGAGGCTCACGGCGGTCAGGAGGGTGATTTCGGAGCCTATCTCCATCCGGTAGTGCTCGAAAAGCTCCAGGCCAACGACTATGCCGGGCAGGTCGGTCTGCTTCTCGTAGAAGAGCAGCTCCACCTCCTCCTGGCTCATCGGCTCGCGGTTTGAGACTTTCTCGTACTCCTTCTTGACCCTCTCGTATTCCTCGCGCCAAAGCTCAAGCTGCCTGTCGATATAGGCCGGCACTTCCGTGCCATTGCGGCTGGCTTCGAGCATGTTCTCGATTCCTGTTATCTGGTCCTTCAGGAAGTCGCGCCGCACGGTAATCTCAGTCTCTTCCCTGCGAAGCATGTACTGGCGGAGCTTTGTGACGGATGGCTCCCTGGCGGGGTCAATGCCCCTTATGAAACCGAAGTCGATGCGCAGGCCCTTTATCAGCATTATGTTCTGGATATACGGTGCGGCAGCCTCGACGCCGGGCACCTTCAGGACCTTCTGGACGACCTCGTCATAGTCCTTCATCCCGAAGTTGTCCTGAGAGACGATTATGTCCGCCATGGTGCCGCGTATCTTTTCGTGAAACTCGCGCTGGAACCCGCCCATCACCGAGAGCACGATGACCAGCACCATCACGCCCACGCTCACGCCGGCGATGGCGATGTAGGTGATTATGCGGCGCCTGAGGTATCGCAGCGAAATGAAGAGCTTGTACACTTGGAGGCTCCTATTTCTTCGCCTTGTCGGGTGGTTTAAGAAGCGGAAACCAGACCACGTCGCGTATCGAGTGGCTGTCTGTAAGAAGCATTACAAGCCTGTCAATCCCTATTCCCAGCCCGCCAGCCGGGGGCATCCCGTAGCTCTGCGCGAGCAGGAAGTCCTCGTCAATCTTGCCCGAGGCATCCGCGAGATGCTTCACCTGCTCCTCGAAACGCTTCCTCTGCTCCACGGGGTCGTTGAGCTCCGTGAAGGCGTTGGCCATCTCGACCGCGCCCACGTAAAGCTCGAAGCGCTCGCATATCCGCGGGTCGCCCGCCTTCTGCTTCGCAAGCGGGCATATCGCAAGCGGGTAGTCAATGACAAAAACCGGGCCATCAAGCTTCGGCTCGACGTAGTGCTCAAAAAGCATATCCACCAGAGCCCACACGCTCAGGCCCTCGGCAGCCTGCTCCAGCTCGCCGGCGTGCTTTTTTACGGCATCCTCGTCCCACATGGAGAAGCCTGCATACTCCTCGAAAAGCTCGCCATAGGTGCGCCTGGGGTATGGCGCCTTGAGGTCAAAAACCTTCTCCCCGTAAGTGACCTCGTGGCTGGAGCAGATTTCCACGGCGAGCGTGGAGAAAATCTCTTCCGTTATCTCCATCATGGTGTTGTAGTCGCCGTAGGCCTGGTAGAGCTCGAGCATCGTGAACTCGGGCGAGTGCCTCGTCGAGATGCCTTCGTTGCGGAAGACGCGGCTCATCTCGTATATCCGCTCCAGGCCGCCCACAAGCAGGCGCTTGAGGTGCAGCTCCAGCGCTATGCGCAGGTACAGGTCCATATCCAGCGTGTTGTGGTGGGTGACAAAGGGCTTGGCCGCGGCCCCGCCGGGGATGTGGTGCATCATGGGGGTCTCGGCCTCGACGAATCCCCGCGCCTCCAGAAGCTCCCGGATTCGCGCAATTATCCTGACCCTGCGCCTGAAGACCTCCCTCGACTCGGGGTTGCACAGCAAATCAACGTACCGGCGCCTGTAGCGAAGCTCCTTGTCCTTGAGGCCGTGCCACTTCTCCGGCATTGGCATGAGCGCCTTGGAGAGAATCTCGAACTCCTCGACAAACACGGTGAGCTCCCCCGTGCGCGTCTTGGCGACCGGGCCGTCGAGCCCCACAATGTCGCCCACGTCGAGCATCTTGAACAGCTCGAACGCCTCATCGCCGAGGGCGTTCTTCTTGACGTAGGCCTGTATCTTGCCTGTCCTGTCGTGGATGTCGAAGAAGGCTGCCTTCCCGTGCCCGCGAATCGCCATTATCCGGCCCGCAACGCGAACCTTCCGCTCGGCATCTTCCTCAAAGCCGGCCACCACCTGCTCGACAGGCATGACCCCGTCATACCTGTGGCCGTAAGGGTCGATGCCCTTTTCCCTCATTGCTTCGAGCTTCTTTAGCCTCTCCTGGTAGTAGTCTTCTTCCATGGCAGCCCACTGCAGTTGCCTGACGAGTAAGGCGGGATTCTAATTCACCACCTCTGCCGTGTCAACTGATTACTAACGTGTACGAAGCCCCGGGTCTATGACCCGGGGTTGATTCAGACCCCGCCGCACAGCGGCGGGGCTTCAGAATCCACCTGCAAAAATGTCTTGCACACGACCCAGGCGAGGCCCCCGCACGCAAAACGCTAATTGCGGCCGTTGCGGCCCGGGCGCCGCTCTCTTCTCCTGGGATGTTCCGGCTGGCTCTTGTCTCTCGCAGGTCTCTTTGACTTGTCATCCATTTGCATGTACCACTTGCCGCTGCGCAGGACGGCGCTGTTTTCCACAGGCACATCAATTACCTCGACCCGGCCGCCCAGCTTCTTGCGGGAAATCGTCATCTTGCCGGAAATGAGCGCCCTGCCCTTGTCCAGGTCCACCTGAACTCCCACAACCCTGTAGTTCCTGGGCTGCGTGGCCTTGACAAGCGCGTTGCCGTAAAACGCCACCGCTGTCTTCCTTTTCTGCCTGTCCTTCTCAGAAGCGGGTTCGCTGTACTTCAGGGCCTTGTCCCAGTCCTTGGCGAACAGCGCGTCGTAGAAGCCCTTCGCGACCTGCTCCACCTGGGCCATGGCTGCTACTCTCTTGGTGTAGCGGTCAACCTGCTTCTTAATGGCCACAACCTTGTCGGCCGGGAACGCCCCGAGGCGCGTCTTCGCCTCGCCGAACTTGCCCTGCTTGATAAGCTTCTCTATCTCATCCTTGAACCGGCGAAACTCAAGCTCGGCACCCTGCCTGCGCGCTTCCCGGAGCCGCTCCATCCTCTCGCCCACGCTGCGCGCAAACTCCTCGTCCGGTGTGCTCTCCTGTATCTTCTTCATCTGCTCGAGCAGCCTGTCGAGGTCGCCGGAGCCCTCCTTGAGCGCATCCTCGAGCTGCGTATAGCCCATCTCCAGTATCGCCTGCTTCGCCCTGTTCGCCCACTGCGTGCCCGCAAACTCGCCTGCAACCTCGTTGTACCTGCGCAGAATCCCCTCCGTATCCTCGGGGTGCTCCTTCGCGTAGCGCTCGGCCGTCGCAAACCTGCGCGCAGGCACCTGCTTCTTGCGCACCGACGCGAAAAGCCCCAGCCCTATCAGCACCGCTATCACGACCGCCGCCAGCGCAATCACGAGCCCCAGGCTGCTCTTCCTGGCGGGTGCCGCAACTGGTTCTGTGGGGCCCGGTGCGATTGAGCTCGCAGGCGCGCTCGGGTCAACCGGTGTGGGCGTGCGCCCCGGCGGGCCTGGCACAGCTTCCGTAGGCATTGACCCTACCGTGACCGGCGGGGTGGGTATCGCCCCCGTGCTCGCGGCACCGACAATCTCATCTATGGCATTGAGCACATCCTGGGGTGTCTGCGGCCGGTCGGCCGCGTCCTTGGCCATCATCCTTTTCACCAGCGCCTGCACCGGCTCAGGCACCTCGCAGTCCTCCGGGAAGACCGGGTCCTCCGTCTCGTGCTTGCGAAGTATCTCGTAAGTCGAGCTGCCTGAAAAAGGCACCTTGCCCGTCAGCATGTTGTACAGGGTGCAGCCCAGCGAGTAAATGTCGGCCCGCTGGTCCACATCCCTCGAGTTGCGTGCCTGCTCCGGCGCAAGGTAGTGCGGCGTGCCCATCACCGCGCCCTCGAGCGTAAGCCCGGACTGGCCCTCCGGACCCTCGATGTACTTGGCAAGCCCCATGTCTGCCAGCTTCACCTGGCCCGAGGGCGTCATCATTATGTTGTCCGGCTTGATGTCCCGATGGATTATCCCGTGCTCGAACGCGTAGCGCAGCGCCTGCGCCACCTGCCTTACTATCCCGACCGCCTCGCCCGCGGGCAGCTTGCCCCTCTCGAATATCAGCTTCGAGACCGACTCCCCCTTGACATACTCCATCGAGAAGTAGTATATGTTGCCTTCCTTGCCCGCATCGAAAACTGTAACAAGATTCGGGTGCAGAAGCTGCCCCGCCGCCTGCGCCTCCCGCACGAACCGCTTCGTGAAGTTTTCGTTCTCCGCAAGACGCGCAGCGAGAATCTTCAGCGCAACAGGCCTGTTGATAGACACCTGCCGCGCAAGGTACACCTTCCCCATGCCCCCCGCGCCCAGGAGCTCCTTGACCTCGTAGCCCGCAAGCTTCTTGCCTGAAAGCTCATCCTGGATAGTCGTCCTGTCCAGAACCATTGTGGAGCCCGGCCCGAAACCCACGGTGCTCTTGCACTTCGCGCAGACAAACTGCCCGCTCTCTATCCCGTCGCCAATCTCGGACGTCGCACCGCAGTTAGGACATTGCAGAACCTGTGACATCGTCTCTCTCCAGAAAAGCTCCCTGCCCATTGTAGCGAATCAGACTCTCTTGTCAACGCAGGAGCTTTCTTCTCTATTCAGTGAAACGCTCTCCCCGTACCGTTAGTTGCGTGCCAAGTTGCCAACTCCCCGTCGAAAACTCCCCTGTTTATAGATACAACCATTTCCCTCCCGCGGTTCGCGTTTTTCCCGCCGGCAGAACTCGCTTGCATTCTGCCCGGCACATTATTACCATCCCGGCTGCCCCCTCGGGCACTGCCCCAGGACAGAGGTGCTTGACAGATGAACCGGAACGCCAGAACCCTCGGCCTCATAAGCAGCCCCCTCGTAAACAGTTGGGGCGGGCCGGAAGACTCCTTCAACTACGAGGAGCGCCGCCTCATTGAGGCGGGCCGCGAGATTTACGGAAACGTCCTGCTGATAAACCCACTTCTGGTGGCAATCGAGCTGCCTCGTGGAAGCGATACCCCCCGGCTGCTGCACGACGGCGGCCCCCTGCCCCCCGTCGACTCGCTGATTGTCAGGTCCACCCAGCGCCTCGGCGACGGCCTCGCCGCCACGGTCCGCGCACTGGCCCTGCAGGGCTGCGATATTCTCGACCCCCTCACCCGCCAGGGACACGGCCGGGGAAGCAAGCTCACGACAAGCATCCGCAGGTTCAAGGGCGGCGTGGGTTCGAGCACGTTCCTCGCATTCAGCCGGCCCGCCGCACTCGACCTCGCCAAAACGCTCTCCGGCGCGGACCGCTTCCCGCTTGTCGCCAAGCCCGTAAGCGGCACAGGCGGCAGAGGAATCGTCCGGCTCGACTCGCCCGACGACCTGCGCCGCTACGTCAGGGAGTTCTACAGGCACAAGAAGAAAGCCACGCTTATGCTTCAGCCGTTCGAGCAGTTCATAAACGAGTTCCGCGTCATCACCTTCTTCGGCGAATCGCTCGGTATCGCACACAAGACGCCCGCAAAGGGCGCCGTCGCAGCCAACGCGGCACAGGGCGGCACCTTCCGCCCGGCAGACCGCCCCGACGTCGTGGACTTCGCCTGCCGCAACGCCGACAAGACGGGAATCCTCGGTATCGATGTGGGGGAAACCAGAGACGGCTCGTTCAGGATTATCGAGGCCAACCGCGCACCCAAGTGGCAGGCGTTCGATAAGGCCCTCTCCTGCAACACGGCCGAAACCATAGTCACCCTCGCACGAAAAAGACTCGAATAGGAAGCCCCGGACTTCAGTCCGGGGATGCTTAGCCGGGCCGCCCGCGGCCCCTTTGGTGTTGACAAAACCCGCACAGCCTATATAATTGAATGTGCAACTGCAGCATGAGGAGCAATCCAATGGGCGAGATTTCAGAGAAGATTCGCCTCGTAGGCTCGAAGGGCGAAGTTGAAGTTACGGCCATTTTCGACTCAGGCGCGACCTACTCATTCGTGAGCCACGAGGTGGCTGAGCAGGTGGCTGTCGTAGAAACGCTGCCGGAACCCATGAGCTTCGCCACGGCAAAGGCAGGCACGACAGTTGAGGCGCAGTCAGCTATCCGCACCAATTTCTACATTGACGGCGTGAGGTATTCTGACGAGTTCCTTGTCCTTGACGACATGACGGAGGAACTGATAATCGGCGCTTCAACCATGCAGAAGTGGGGCATCAAGCTCGACATGGAGCACGAGAAGGTAGAGCTGACGCGCCGCAACTACAAGCTCCGCCTGCTCTGAGGGCCCTCACCCGCCAAGTCTGGAAGCCCCGGACTTCAGTCCGGGGATGCTTGCCCGCGCCGCCCGCGGCCCGCAGTAGAATTGCAGCGCGTGTTGAGAGGACATTACAGGTGAAACGGTACTGGCGAACTTGCCTCATAGCAGCAATTCTCCTCCTTGTCCTGCCCGCCACGGCGCTTGCCGACGGCAAGTTCTACCCGCCACCCGAAACAGTGCCGCCCGACCTGCCCTACCAGCGGGCCCTCATCGCCCACGACGGCGCCAAAGAGCTTCTCATCCTCCAGTCCAAGTTCGAAGGCGAAGCCGAAGAGTTCGGCTGGGTTGTCCCCCTGCCCGCAGTTCCCGAACTCGCAAGTATGGATACATTCAACTGTGATTCGCTGTTTGGCTCTCTTGACAGGTCTACCGGTCTTGTCGAGGTAGACCCCTTGCTGCAGGTGCTGCTCGTTCTTTTCTTGGTATCGCTGGTTTTGATGCTCTATGCAGGAATATCGGCGATTATGAGGCACCGTAGCGCCGCAGCAGTTGGAGTTATTGGGGCAATACTGTTCTTCACAACAGTGTTCCTGATGTGTTCGCGGTTTCCCGGATGCGGTATGGAAGACAGGGCTGTTGAGGTCTTGGCAGAACAGCAGGTCGGAATTTATGATGTCAAAGTTATTAAAGCACAGGATAGCGGTGAGTTAATCGGGTGGCTTCAGGAGCACGGCTACCAGTTCGACCAGGCAGACAGGGACACTTTCGACAGCTACATCAAGCGCGGCTGGTGTTTTGTTACTGCACGCATTGATTTGAAGAAGGGCCGGGAAGAGGGCTTCAGCAGCAGTGAAGGGCTGGTCAACCCGCTTGTCATGCTCTTTGAATCGAAGGAACTCGTCTACCCGCTTGCCCTTACAGGCACAATCGGTTCCGAGACAGTGGTTCTGCTCTATGTTTTTGACTCGCACAAGGTGACTGATGGCTCAGGGCGCTTTACACTGCGCTATGCCGGCCCGGATGAAATACGACATTTTGAGTCACACCTAACGTTCGAGCCGGAAAATTTCCGCGAAAACTGGAGTTTTACACAGTCATACCTTACCAAGTTAAAAGCCACACTCACGCCGGAGCAGATGAAGGAAGACCTGATTCTCCAGCACGCCCCGGACGACACCCCCTACCGCGAGCGCATCTACCGCTGGTAACACCGGCCCAAGCGCTTCATCTTTTTTGAGATTCCCACGGATTTCTATTGATATTGGTTAAGTTTTGTCGTCTAATCTAATGTGAGCCAACAGGCAATAGCCAATGAGCAGTAGACTGTAGACAGTAGAGAGTAGACAGAGGACACAATTTGGGCTTTGTCATTTGACATTGACTTGACATTTGAGCTTTGAAATTTGGATTTCTCACAGCAGGTGTTTGTAAGGTGCCGGAATTTGCAGTAACTCAATGTGGCCACAGAGGTTACGCACAACCACCTCGCGTGGCGCGTAATGTAATCTGCATGTTTGGGACCAGAATCGGTGAAAAAACGTGTAATTTGCACGCGTTTATACCGGTTATGGAGCGCATCGAGAGGGCACGCAGTATGACGCAAGTACCTCGCGCGAGTTATAGTTACGGCGCAGCCAGCCCCGTTTTAACCACGCAAATGTGGCATAAAACCCTGTTAGATTGTTAAAAACTCGACGTAAGTCCTTGGCACGTAAGGGACTCTTTTTAAAGATGGTATCCGAAAGCGTAGTCAAGGGGGATAAAGTAGATATGGGGATAAGAACAAAACCGGCTTTTTTGGAGAACCCAAAGAGAAAATATCTCCCTCTCTCCCCAATCTCCATATCTCCCTTCTTACACATGAGTTGTCGTCCGAGGGTCTGGAGTGAAGGAGATTGGGGCGGTTCAGAAAAGCTCGCCGCGGCCTTTTTCAGGCATTTTCACCGTCGAGACGCCGAACCAGGGCGAAGTCCGGCCGACAACGAGCTTGCCGTAGGAGCCGTCAAAGCCAAGCGGCTCAAAGGTGAAGTTGTCGCTCTTTATCTCGACAATCGTCTCGATGACCTCCCGGGGCACAACGCCTTCAAGCACTTCACGAACAGTGGCGGGCGCGACCTTCCAGAGCTCGATTTCCGTGCCCAGGGCCTGCACGACCCGCTCGTAGAGCGCGGCGACTTTCTTCGAGCTGGGGTTGGCGACACCGATGCCGTATGCAATGACTTCGGAAAGCGGCACCATGTGGATGAATTTCCGTTTCGATTCTTTCTGGAGCTTCCTATCAGCACCTTGAGTTCGGGAAATCTCCAGCGCGCGTTCGAGAACGCCGATGGTGACGGGTTTTCCGCAGATGGGGCAGCGCCGGTCCGGCGGGGTCTTGTCGGGCGAGAATACGCAGTAGCCGTCGTCGTGGCCCTGTTTGCCCGCGCGGTGCCCGCTGAGGAAATACTTGCCCTCGCCGGGGTTGAACTCGGCAGTCCAGGCGACGCGGCGCGCACGAATCGCGTCGAGAATCGCACGGTAGGAGAGCTCGTCAAGCTCGAACGCGGTAAACTCGCGGCCCAGGCGGTTGCTTGCGGCCGAGTGGCAGTCGGAGTTCGATACAAGCGCAAGCTCGTCAAGCTCCGGTATCAGGTCGAGCACGACCGGGTCCGCCGAGAGGCCGGTCTCGACCGCGTTTATCTTCCGGGCCGCCTCGCCGAAGAAGTCGCAGAGCCGGTTAACCGGGTTGGCGGAGCCGAACACCCCCTGGGGCGTCATCACGTGCGCGGGGATAAGCTCTATCCCCGGGTCCAGCTCGAGCAGTTTCACCACTTTGGCCCCGACATCATCCGGGCCTTCGCACTTGAGAAACGGCCTGCCGATGGTGTTTTTGACTCCCCAGCTTTCCAGCAGCGCGACGGCGCTCGAAACAGCTTCAAACGAAGGGAAGAGAAACACGCAGTGGACGTTTTTCCTGCCCGGCGAGACTGCCGTCTCGGCGGTAATAATTATTTCAGTCTGGAGTATGAACCGGGCTTGCCTGTTCTCGCCGCCTTCTTTAAGTGCGAAGAGGCCGGTTTCGCGCTCTTCGAGCGATTCGCGCAGCTTCGCATTCCAACTGGGGTGCAGGCAATCGCCGGTGCCGAAGACGTGGATGCCCTTCTTTTTCATGCTCAGCGCGAGCGCCGCAAGACTGATGTCGCCCACGCCGCCGGCGTAGCCCGAGTGCGAATGCAAATCCACGTTTATTTCCAACTGGCTCTCCTTCTGCCTGCTTATCCAGCGGGGTCCAGATTCTACCACAGTGCGTTGCGCAGGGCAAGCGACTTGAAGCAGCGGGGTTTTCTGTGTTATAATCTCCATAGACAGAGTTCTGAATATGAATAAGCGCCGAGGCCCCTTGTCTAACGATGCGGGATACAGGTCGAGCCGGAGAGTATCTGTGAAGGTGGGAATGCGAAGAGCGGCGGCAGTCACAGTTGCGATTGCGGGGGTCTTGCTGTCACTGCCCCTGGCGGCGCAGGACAAGACGGACGAGCAAATCCGCAAGGAGCATGAGGGCGTGCCGTGGGAGAAGGCGCACGTCGTCGAATCGGAGCACTACACTGTCAAGTGCAACTCGACCGAGGAGATCGCGAAGCGTTACTCCGGCGTAATGGAGAAGCTCCTTGACCTCTACAACAGCACCTTCCCGAACGTCTATACGAAGAAGATGAAATGGGAGGTGTGGGTTTACAGGACCAGGCGCGAGTTCCAGGAGCGCCACAGCAAGAAGGCCTCCGTAACCGCGGGGTACTACTCGCCGTGGGATAAGCGCATCTACACATACCATGGGCTGTTCGGCATATCGGGCTCGACGTTCAACATCCTCGCGCACGAGGGGACGCATGCTTTCCAGCATTCGTTCCTCAAGTCCTTCCACAAGACACCGGAATGGCTGCTTGAGGGGATGGCGGTGGTTTTTGAAGGCATCGAGGTGGGCAAGGATGGAACGCTGAGCCTCAAGAAGCCGCCGCGTGACAGGCTGGTGCAGGTGAAGGTCGAGCTCAAGGAAGGCAAGGCGCTCAAGCTTTCACACATTGTCGGCGAGGAGGCCAAGCCGTTCACCCGGCGCATGTACGCATACGCGGGCCTGTTTATATGGTGGCTGGCGAAGACGGATGCCAAGCGGCGCAAGGTGCTTGACGAGCTGCTGGCCTTACTGAGCACGCGCGGATACGAGAAGAACGACCTCGAAAACCTGCTGCGCAGTCACCTCGCCAAGGACCTCGCCGGTATTGACAAGCAGTGGCGGGCATGGATACGCAAAGAGAGGGCGGAGTACACGGGGCGCACAATTCCGGGCGGCGCCTACACGAGCAAGCTGCTTCGCTTCTCCATCAAGAGGCCCAAGTCGAACTGGGCGATGGATGGCAGCAAGGCGCCGGTGGATGGCGAGTGTATCGTGTACCTGCGCAAGCGAACCGGCGCGAGGATAAGCGTGACCGCCTACGTCAACCAGCTCCCGCTGAGCGCGGATGAGCTTTACCTGCAGTGGCTCAGGGACCTTGAAAGCGGCGTCACCGGCTTGAAGGTGGAGCGCAAGGAGCGCCTCAAACTCAAGGGGCAGCCCGGCTTCATGATTGACTACGTCGGGTCCGAGCCCCGTTCCAAGATTACCACGGAGAAGCAGAGGGTGGCGCTGCGCGCGGTTGTGACGACACACCACATCTATATTCTTCGGATGCAGTCGCCGCCTGAGAAGTGGCAGGAGAACCGCGATGATTTCACACGCGCGCTGGAGAGATTCAAGCTGCTCAAGTAGGGGGCTCGCTCAGAAGCGCCGGAAGACGCCTATCAGGACGCCCTGGATAGCCACCCTGAAGCTCTCCGGGTCGATGGTGACAGGCTTGGACCTCTTGTTCTTGGCGGTCAGGCGGATCTCGCCGGTCCCTTCCGGGCTCCTGGAGAACTCCCTGAGCGTGACTTCGTCGTCGAGCAGGATGGCGACAATCTGCCCGGCCCGGCACGTGGGCTGCCTTCTTACAAATGCGTAGTCGCCGTTGTCTACGCCCGCCTGCGCCATGGAGGAGTCTTTGACCTTCACTACGAAGATGTTGCCCTCGGGGACCATGCTCCTGTCAATCTTGAGTGTTTCCTCGATGTTCTGGTAGGCGTCGATGGATGTTCCGGGCGCAACCCTGCCGACTACGGGCAGCTCGACAATCTCGCCGCTGAGCGGGCCGGGGCCGGCCTTGATTCTGATACCGCGCGAGACGCCTTCATCCTTCTGGATGAAGCCTTTTTTGCTCAGCGCCTTGAGCACGTCGCGCACCGACCCGGTGGACCTCATGCCGAATTTCTTGCCTATCTCGCGGATGGTCGGCGGCCTGTTTGTCGTGATAATCTGCGACCTGATAAACTCAAACATCTGGCGCTGCTTCTCCGTGAGACCTTTCACGTGTACTACCCCTATACTACAAACGCCCGCAGCGCACCAAACTACATAACTCCCGCCCGCATTCTACCAGCATGAAGGCATCCCGCGCAAAAGACTTTTGCCGGATTTCCGGTATTTTCTTCATAATGCCGGTTTCTCACAGATATCGCTTGCAGGGAATATGCTATGATGCGCGTATTGCTTCGGAGGGCCCCGTGACAGACAGGGTGCACACGACGGCGTTTGCCGCCCTCGGCGGTGATGCGACGCTGGTGGGGGAAGTGTGCTGCGGCACCTCGCCCGGAGTGGTTATCTGCCACCCTCACCCGCTCTATGGCGGCAGCATGGACAGCGCGGTGGTCCTTTCCCTTTTCCAGGCGCTCAAGCACGCGGGGTACGCGGTCCTGCGGTTCAACTTCCGGGGCGTTGGCGGCTCGACCGGCCAGCACGGCGGCGGCGAAGCGGAGGTGCGCGACGTGCTCGGCGCAATCGCGCCTGTCCTTCAGGTGCGATTGCGAAACGGTCGTGCTGGCAGGGTACTCGTTCGGGGCTGCGGTGGCGCTCAAGGCACTCGCGGAGAGCGGTGCCGTCAAATTTGTCGCCGTCGCCCTGCCCACGGAGATGGGCGCCGAAATCTACGGCGGGACCCCGGTCGAGGTGGCGCAGCCCTCGCTTGTGGCAGCCGGCGACAGGGATGAAATCTGCCGCATCGAGGGTGTCGGGCAGATTGCCCGGTTCCGGCACCCGCCGGTGAAGCTCGTGCTTCGCGGCTGCGACCATTTCTTTTCCAACCTTGAAAGCCTGAACAGTCTGTGCGACAATGTGGTGCGATTCATCGGCGGAGGTTAGAGGAGGCTCCTCTTGAGAATTGCCCTGGTAGAGCCTTTCGGCGGCGCGAGTGGGGATATGTTCCTCAGCGCCCTTATTGATGCGGGGGCTGCGCTGCCACAGCTTGAGGAGGCGCTTTCCACGCTTGGCCTGCAGGGCTGGGAGCTGGAGGTTGCGCGCAAGAGCCGGGGCGTTATTAGCGCCACATCGCTTACAGTGCACGTCGAGGGCAAGCAGCCTGACAGGCGCCTCGAAGACATTCTCCAGCTTGTCGAGAAGAGCCGGCTTGCCCCCGGGGCGAAAGAACGAACGGCAGCGGTATTCGAGGCGCTTGCGCACGCGGAGGCCGAGGTACACGGGACGAAGCCCGGGGAAGTGCACTTCCACGAGGTTGGCGCGGTAGACTCGATAATCGACATTGCCGGCACCTGCGCCGCGGCCGAGATGCTAAGAATCGAGAAGTTCTACTGCCGCAAGGTTCCGCTCGGAGGCGGCGAGATAGCCTGCGCGCACGGCACGCTGCCGGCGCCTTCGCCCGCGACACTCAAGCTGCTGGCCGGCCTGCCTGTCAGGTTCGTCCCGGCGCAGTCGGAGATGACGACGCCGACCGGTGCGGCGCTTCTCGCGACACTGTGCGAGTTCACGCAGGATGTTCCCGGATTCACACTCGGCGCGACCGGCTACGGTGCCGGCCAGCGGGACGACCCGGGCCGGCCCAACGTGCTTCGCGTGACGCTCGGCGAAGTAAGTGGGGAAACGAGCGCAATCTGGGTGGTCGAAGCCAACATAGATGACATGAACCCGGAGCTTTACGTGCAGGCGGCGGACGCGCTCTTTGCGGCGGGGGCGCTGGATGTTTACGGGACGCCGGTACAGATGAAGAAGTCGCGCCCGGGCGTGGTTCTAACATCGCTGTGCCCGGACAGGGCGCTTGCAGATGTGGAGCAGGCGTTTTTCCTGCACACGACTACCTTCGGCGTGCGCCGCCACCGGGTCGAGCGCTCCGAACTCGAGCGCCGCATGGAGAAGGTCGAGACTCTCCACGGTGAAGTACAGGTCAAGCTGGGTCTGCTTGATGGCAAGGTCGTTACCGCTTCCCCCGAATACGAGTCCTGTGCGAAGGTGGCACGCGAGGCCGGCATCCCGGTCAAGCAGGTCTACACTGCCGCGTTCGCCGCATGGCAGCAGAGGAAGGAAAACTGAGATGTTTCGGAGAATAATCATTGC
>DAOVDS010000082.1 GCA_030669415.1 bacterium | reverse complement strand
CATGTCAACCTGTTTGCCGATGTTGAGAAACTGAAGAAAATAACAATCAGAAAAACCGAACAGGACGGTTCGGCTGACAATAAGTAGCACGTAGCAGCCGGGAACATGCACGACTGAGTTTTTTCCGCCATTGGTAAGCTTCGGGTGGAAAGTCTGTGCCAATATTGACACAAGCGTGCTGAATGAGGGCTGAATTATGAGAAGGCTGACATTTTGTTAGCTGGCAGAAGCTTGATATTCGCTCAGCTTTGCTGTAAGATATGCGAACGGCGAGGACTACACTTTTGCATCTGTGGTTGGCCAAGTAAGGATAATAGTTAATGAACCGTAGAGACAAGTATTAAGCGGGATAATCCATGAGAATTCCGGAGAAGACTAATCAAGAAGGGCTGGTGGGGTACGCGGGCAGGCTTTCTGGTCTGTATTCGAAGACCCTTGACACAAGGACTAGAAAGCTGAAAGGACAGTTCTTTACTCCGGGGCAGGTAGGCAGATTCATGGCAGGGCTCTTTCAAATAAATGGCGGTGCAATTCGCCTTCTGGACCCTGGAGCCGGTACCGGCATGCTCACTGCGGCGTTCTGCGAGCGACTGTTGGGCAACGACGAGTCTGTAAACCTGACCGTGGACGCCTACGAGAACGACCCCGGTATTCTGTCCCTTCTGGAAAAAACACTGGACTCCTGCAAAGCAGAACTTGAAAAAAAAGGGCACAAGGTCGCCTATAACATCTATGAACAGGATTTTATTCTGCACAATCAGGGGTGCCTGACGAAGTCAGGGCTTTTCTGGGAGAGCGAGGAACAGGTTTTCTACGATTTCGCGATTTCCAATCCGCCGTACTACAAACTGAACAAGGATTCGCCTCAGTCCACCGCGATGTCAGAACTGATTTCCGGCCAGCCCAACATATATGTCCTGTTCATGGCGCTGTCGGCGAGCATGGTGAAACCCGAAGGAGAGATGGTTTTTATCACGCCAAGGAGCTTTTGCTCCGGGCTGTATTACAAGAGGTTCAGGGAGTGGTTCCTGCGCAATGTCCGGATGTCGAATATCCATATTTTCGAGTCAAGAAAGGAGATATTCAACAAGGACGGGGTTCTGCAGGAGAACATCATTGTGAAGGCAACGAAAAGGAAGAGCACCAAGGGAGACAGTCTGGTAATCAGCCTGAGCAAGAACAGGAATTTAGCCAACATAGAAAGAATCGAGGTCAAATCTGCCGAGGTCATTTTCCAGAGGAACGGGGAGACTTTCATAAGGATACCAACATCATCCCTCGATCTTGACGTTGTGGGGATAATTGACGGCTGGCCGAACACGCTGAGGGATTTCGGCTTTGAGATCTCGACGGGTCCGGTCATCCCGTTCCGTGCCACGGAGTATTTGCTGCCTGAGTCAACAGGAAGCCGGGAATCTGCTCCACTTCTGTGGATGCACAACATGCGGGACATGAGGGTCGTGTGGCCGCTGAGGAGAAACAGGAAAGAGTCTGCAATTCGTGTTTGTGACGGTAGTAGATCGCTCCTGCTGCCTATCAGGAACTATGTGCTCCTGAAACGGTTCAGTTCGAAAGAGCAGAAGCGCAGGCTGTACGCGTCTGTGCTGCTGGAATCCGAGCTTTGCCACGAGGTCGTAGGCATCGAGAATCACGTGAATTACATTCACAAGCCGGGGGGAAATCTGTCAGTTGAGGAAGCCTTCGGTATTGCTGCAATACTAAACACAGCCATCGTGGACAACTTCTTCAGGTCGCTCAACGGCAACACACAGGTCAGCGCCACGGAGATTAGGAGTCTGCCATTCCCAGCCATCGAGGAAATCAAAAGAATAGGAAAACGCGCTTATAAATCCCGTGCAGATGCTGCCGGACTGGACGCTGACAGTATCGTCGCAGAGGTTCTGGGAATTAGCACTGGAATTTGGAGAAACAGGAGAGAGGTGAAATAAGGGATGAGCAAAGTTGACGAGGGTGTTGCCATCCTCAAAGCAATGGGAATGCCCAGGGCCCAACAGAACGAGCGCTCAGCGCTAACGCTGCTGGCCATGGTGGACATGAAAGAAGATTCGCCGTGGTCACAGGCAAAGCAGCGAACCATAAGGATTCATGATATTCTGCTGTTCATTCAGGAGCATTATGGGAGGCAGTATGCAGAGAATACGCGAGAAACGATAAGACGTCAGACACTCCACCAGTTCGAGCAGGCAGGAATCGCCGTCAGAAACCCGGATGATCCTGTGAGACCGACAAACAGTCCTTTGACGGTATATGCAGCTACGGATGAGGCGCTCGCGATCATAAGAAAATATGGTACCCATGAATGTGAGCGAGCTTTGCAGGAATTCGTGGAGGGCAAGGGCAGGCTTGTTGACAGGTACGAGAAACGAAAGAATAAACACCTCATATCCGTGGATATGCCCGACGGATCCCTTGTCAAGTTTTCGCCGGGAAAACACAATGAACTACAGGCAAGAATAATCAAGGAGTTCCGCCCAAGGTTCTGCCCTGATACCAAGGTTGTGTATGTGGGTGACACTGCGAAAAAGCTGCTGTACGTGGACGATGGGTTGCTGAAGGAGTTAAAAATCCCGATTACGGAGCACGACAAATTGCCTGACGTAGTACTCTATGACCGGCAGAAGGACCGTCTTGTCCTGATAGAGGCCGTTACAGCGCACGGCCCATTATCCTCGAAGCGGCAGATTGAGTTGGAGAAAACCTTAGAGCGGTGTAGAGCAAGACGGATATACGTGAGCGCATTTCCAGATTTCCGCGAGTTCAAGAGACACATCGATAATATCGCCTGGGAAACCGAGGTGTGGATAGCAAGCAATCCTGACCATATGATTCACTTCAACGGACCAAAGTTTTTCACTGTGTACGGCGAGTAAGAGTTTTTTCCGCCGAAGTGTACGCGTTTGTTTCAGTCTGTCTCGCGCTTCCATCAGCCTTGTGCGCAGAGCAGATGCAGGAGGATTTGGTGCTCGAACAGGCGCCGGATGACAAACCCTTTCGTGAACATGTCTATCGCTGGTAACGCCGGGCGGGCTCAGCCGACAATGAAGTGCAGGTAGTAGACCCAGAGGGCCGCCGTCTCCCTTGCAATGAGGTAGGGCATCTGCGTCAGGATGTACGTTTCCCGGGCGGGGACGGTATAGACATCGCGGCCACAGCTCGCGTATGACATCTTGATTCGCGGCAGGTGGAAGAAGTGGCTTACCGCAAGCACGCGCCTTATGCGCATGCCCTCGAACAGCTCGCAGGTATTGCTGACTGTTTCGCGGGTATTGACGCCGTTAGGGTCAAGCATTATCGCATCCTCGGGCACGCCCATTTCCACGGCGAAGTTTCGCATTGCCTGCGTCTCGTGCACCTCGCCATCGCCCGGCCCGCCGGAGAACACGACTTTTTCCGCAAGCCCCAACTCGTAAAGCCGGCATCCCGTGCGCACACGGTCGGCAAGCGCATCCGAGAGCCGGCCATCGGCGTAGACACGCGCACCGAACACGACGATTGCGTCGGCGGGCCTTCGGTAGTCTGTCTTTCCGAAACAAACCATCTGCGCAACGGGGAAAAGCACCATGCAGGCCCCAAACACAATCGCGGCGATAATATAGTCGCGCCGGCTTGTTCCAGCAGCTTTCTTGAATATCGCGTAAGCGGTCAGGTCAAGGCTTGCAGCTACGAAAAGCGACAGCGGCACAGGCACGCTCGTCGCAAAGGCACCCCCGGCAAGAAGTATGTAGTAGTGAACGGTGTTCCAGAGGGCGAACGTGAGAACCACACCGGTCAGGGCAAGCGTAACGCGGCGGCGCCAGAGGCCTGTTTTCGGCCTGACGGCCCAGGCAAGCAGAAACACGGCGCACGCCGCAAGCAGCAGCCGGGAAACCACCGCAGGCAAAGGGCGAAAGTCAATCCACCAGACGTTGAGGTCGAACCCCGCATTCGTGAGCTCACCCAGCAGGTTCAGCAGGGAGAAGCCGCCAATAAAGACGGCAAGCCCCCTCGCCGATGCTACCAGCAGGCGGGATTTGCCTTGCGCTGCCGGCGCCTTCGTGCGCTGCGTTTCCGTCGAAATCCCCGCATCCATCCTGCGCAACCTCGCCTGTTCATTGAGACTCGTGAGCTGCATCTCTTACTTCGGCATTTGCCGCCGAGAGCGTCAGGGTATTCTTGTAGATACCCACGGGCAAGTCCGTGGAACCCTGCCCTCCGGGTTCATTGGAATCCACGACAAAATCAGCCGCGGTACAGATGTAGGGAGTAATGAGAAGGGATGTGGAGTCGGTTTACAGACAATCTTTGCCAGCGGCAGGCGAAGAGATGAGTTGAAAACCGGGGACGCAGCAGTTAATATGCAGACCATGGCGAAGAGCGAGAAACGTGTCGTTGCGCTTGTGGGCGAAGAGGAGTACCTCAAGAACGAGGGATTGCAGTCTATTCTTGACTCCCTCCAGTCAGAGTCAAGTGTGGAGCTTTCCGAGTTTGATGGGAAAACGGTGACGATTGCCACCATCCTGGATGAGCTGCGAACCTACCCGTTTCTGAATCCGCAGCGGGCCGTGGTGGTGCGAAACGCGGACAGCCTGCTTGCAGCGGGGGAAGAACCGCTCCTGCGCTACGTCGAGAACCCGGTCGGTTTCTCGACGCTGATTCTGGATTTCTCGAAGCTCGACGGGCGCTCGAAATTCGCCAAGGCGCTCAAGAAGCGCGGGACGGAGATGCGCTTCGAGCACATGCGTGAGTACAAGGTGCCGGAGTGGCTCAGAGGTCTGGCAATGAGGCGCTACGGCAAGAGGCTCAGCGCCGAGGATGCCAGGTTCATGGTTGAGATGGTGGGAGCGAACCCGGGGCTGCTGGACTCGGAGCTTTCGAAGATTGCCTCTCTTGCGACCGACTCGAAGGCGATCCGGCGCTCTGATGTGGAGAGCGTCATAACCCGCGGCCGCGCCCGGACAGTGTTCGCGCTGACGGAGCGGGTCGAGGCGAAGCGCAAAGCAGAGGCGCTCAAGCTTCTCGATGACATACTCTCCCGGGGTATCTACGACGAGCGGGCGGGTAGAGTGAGCGCCGAGAGTGCCGGCATCGCGCCCTATCTTTTACACATGCTCAACTGGTCGCTCAACCGCATGTGGAGCGCGAACAGGCTCATTTCCAAGGGCGAGTCCGAGCAGGATGTCGCGGCCAGGCTGAAGCTCCACCCGCGGTTCAAGGAGCGCTTCTTCACAAACCTGCGCAAGTTGTGGCTGCCATCGGAGTGCCGGCGCTGCCACCGCGAGATGCTGCTCACGGACCGTCTCGTCAAGTCATCAGGCGACAAGGTACCGGTTCTTCTTGAAACACTCATCGTGAAGATGTGCGCCAGAGCTACGGCTCAAGACAGAGCTGCCCGGTGAACTCTGTGCCTGCCTTGACGTTTTCCGCAAGCTGGGCCTGGTCCAGGGCAAAGAGAGGTGAAATCTCAATGACGCCCTGCACGTCGCCCTTGCCGTCGAGGGGCACATGCACGCCACAGGCGGCAAGCCAGCGCCCCCACATGTTGGTGAGCATCCTGACTGCGTTTTCCGGCGTGTCGGCGCCGGTGGTGCTCTTTACCGGGGCGAACTCGTCGGCTCGCAATGTCTCGACCACGAGCGTCTTTTCGGAGAATTCCAATGTGTTGAAGACAAATGTCTCGAACTTGTAGCCATTCGGCTTTCTGGGCTGCACAAGGTGGTTGTTCTTGTCAATGTGGGGGGTCTTCTTGAAGGATGTGTGATAGGGCAGCTTCTGCTCCGTGGCGAGCACCCGTTTGAGGAAATCAACTGAGAACAGATGAATGGCCAGGTTGCCGAACCCGAAAACAAGCTCACCTTCCTCGTCCTGCAGCTCCTGCTGCTCTTCGGACAGGTCGCTGTACTCGGCTACCACTGTCTTCCCGTCAACAGAGGCGAAGACTCCGACCTTCTCCAAGGGGAGAGTCTTCCTGACCGCCTTGCAGGAAACTTCCGCGCCTTCCAGAAGGTGGTGCCCGATAAACGCGGGGTCCGCCACGACAACGAGCGGGTTATCCACCTGGAAGTAAAAGAGTATGTCGTTGCCATCTTCCTCCATCTGGGCCAGCGCACCGCTTTCCTGCAAGGCCAGCAGCGAGCCGCCATGGCCGTCGGGGCTCATGAATATCTCGTCCTTGCGGGTCATGAGCATCTTGCCGCGCCTGTCTACCGCCGGCAGCATCCTCTGCTTAAAGAAGACAGTCTTGGACCTCGGCATGCCGAAGTAGCTGTTGCGCTCGAAGAACGCCCGCGTAGCGCTGTCGGTGGCCTCGGAAGTCATTATGTACCAGGGCAGTTGAGCGCCGTAGCGCTTTCTGAGCGCAGTTATCTTTTCGGCGAAGAGCTGGAAAAGGCTTTTCCTGGTTATCGGCCCTATCGGGAATTCGCCCTTGGGCCTGTCGAGACCCAGCCTGGTGCTCTGCCCGCCCGCAACTGTGAGGAGCGCCACCCGGCCCGCACGAATCGCTTTTTCCCCTTCCTCAAGGGCAACCCTGCGCGCCTGATGCTCCTGCGGCGTCTGCGGTGCCCGTACAACTGCGGCCCGGCCCAGAGTTCTGCCGGGCTTCTTGTGTTCATCCGAGCCCAGCCCTTTTGCAAGCCTGGTCACAAGCTGGAAGTCAATCCCATCAATCTGCGCAAGAAGCTTCTTTCGCGAGTCGTAGTCCAGCTCGTCCCAGAACCTGAGGATATGGTCCTGCCCGGCCTTGTAGACCTTGGCGATGTTTATCTGGTCGCGTTCGCCCGAAACCTTTATCATCACGCCCCCGGGTGCTTGGCCCTGTCTGCGTTGATGGTAGCAGAGGAGGCAGCCTGCGTCAAGCGGCAGATTGCACCGGGAGGTGAAATCGCCCGGTGTAGATTCGACCACGGCCGTGTCCGCGTGCAGGTCTGCAAGGGTGATAGGTGCGGGGAGAAAAGAACTGGGCCGTGCACAGTTGCTGCACGGCCCGGCTCATTCACAGGAACGTTCATGTCACTTGATTGCGGTGAATTTCCCACCATTCTCTTCCGCCAGGCGCTTGAGAAAATCGAGGCACTTCTGGCCTGCGGGCAGTGTGCTGACCGACTCGAAGCCGAAGGTGTCGATAGTCACCTTGCGTGAGCGGTTGGCGTTTCGCACAAACCCGAAGATGCTGCTAATGAGGTTGTCGGTATCGTCGTAGCGTCCCGAGTGTGTCGGGGCGCCATCGCTCAAGAGTACAATGGTATCAGCTTCCTTGTTGGCGAAAGCCTCTTTCAGCGCGCCATCGGTGTGCGTGGTACCGTGCGGCCTGAACCTCTTGACGAACTCTATTGCCGCTTTCTTGACCTTGGAAGTCGCGGCAACAAGCTTCTGCTTCTGCCAGGGGGTAACGCCGATGGAGTAGGCAACGATGTTGAACTTGGTCTTGGGGTCGAGTGTGGCGATGAGCTTGATGAGCTGGTCCTTGACCATTTCGATTCTCATTGCCTCGACGGGATTGCCCCCGCCTCCCTTTTTCTCACCGCCTCCGCCGCCGGAGTAGGTATCTTTTGCAGCCATGGAGCCGGAGACGTCGATTATGAAGCAGAATCGCTTCGAGAGGATTTCTTTCCCGAAGAACTTGGGGGCCTTCCTCTTTTCTTCCTCCAGAAGCCCGGTCTTCACATCGTCCGGATTGACGGGTTTTGCAGTATCGGGCGAGCCGGGGTTCTCCTTGAGCTCTTCCTTTCGGACAGCCCAGAACTCGCGCCACTTCTTGGCGTTGGCGTAGTCGTAGCCGGTCAGCGAGGTAAGCGCCGTTCGCACATCGACCCACAGAAGGCCCTTGGCGCCTTCTATCTTCTCAAGCAGGCTGATAAGGGCATCAACGGAATCGTTCCCACCTATCCGGGTAATCCACTTGATGGCCTCACGCAGGACTTCCGTCTGCCTGTCTTTCTGAATCAGGTCGCAGAGCGCCTTGCGGGTCTCCTCGCCGCCCTTCTCGCCCAGGACCTCGGCCAGCAGTTGGCGTACCTGCCACTTCCTGTTTTTGAGCATCTGCTCACGCAGGTAGGCGAGAGCTTCCGAGTTGCTAATCTGTTTGAGGGCGCTCTTGGCGGCTGCGAAGGTATCAGCCTTGACGCTGTCGGAGACATTGTGTTTGTCAAGGGCGAAAGCTATCTTCATTATGGCCTTGGCGCTCTCGAGGGAGTCAACCGAGCCGAGCTCCTTGATGCCGGAGGTGAACTCAGTCCAGTTCCCCGCATCAGCAGCCTTGTGTATTTTCTTCTTTATGGCACCCAGGTCCTGCCCAATCGCAACGCCTGCGACCAGCAGCAGCACAAGCCCCGCAACGACGAGCTTCCTCATGATTTCCCTCCTTTGAAGCCTGAAAAAGAGCATTGCTTCCCCGCCAAACATCCATATATAACCGCGCAGGGGTGGTTTCTTCCAGAAGGTCAGCTTTTTTTACCAAATTGTTACAATCGGATTCAGACCTCGCCGGCCCCATGAATCGGCTCGATACCCAGCCCGGGGCCATTCGGCAATACGAGCTTTCCTTCTCTTACTGTAACACCGGTCCCGACATCGTTTGCAATCAGCAGGTTGCCATCCAGGTCCGCGAAATCCACGAGCGGTGACAGGTGGGCCGCGGCAGTTATGGCGATGGAAGACTCAATCATGCAGCCGAGCATCACCTTGAGCCCTGCGCTTTTTGCAGTATGAATCATTTTGAGCGCGCGCCTGATTCCGCCGCATTTGGACAGCTTAATGTTTATGCCATCCACGCAGCCTGCAAGCGCGGGCACGTCGGCCGGTACGACCGAGCTTTCGTCCGCGATAATGGGAATGTCCACAGACTCCCGGACCCTGCGAAGCGCCTCCGGGTCCCCGGGCGCGACAGGCTGCTCGACAAACTCGAGGTCGAAGGCCCCAAGCGCATACATGCGCTCAATCGCCTCGTCCGGCTGCCATGCGGCATTGGCATCGACGCGGATAGTCCTGTCCGTCTCCTCGCGAATGGCGGACAGAATCTCCTCATCGTGCTCGGTGCCGACCTTTACCTTTAGAATGGGATACTGCGGTGCCTCCCTGACCTTCTCAATCATCTTCTCTGTGGTATCAATCCCGATGGTGTACGAAGTAAGCGGGGTATTCGCCGGGTTGAGCCCGAGAATCCGCCAGAGCGGTGCGCCGAACTTCTTTCCGACCCAGTCGTGCAGCGCCATGTCCACCGCCGCGACCGCGGCGGAGTCGCCCGGGAACTTCTCGCTGAGGTGCTCGACAATATCCTCAATCTCGAACGGGTCATGCCCAAGTTCATCCTGCATCTTCCCGAGAGCTGCGATTACCGACTCCTGGTCCTGCCCGTAATACCTGCTCGGGGGGGCTTCGCCAATCCCGACAACTCCGTCGTGCTCCAGGCGCACGAGAACGTTCCTGGCAACATCCATGGAGGAGCGCGAGATGGTGAATGTGTGCCTGAGCTTGAGTTCTACCGGCTCCCACGTAAGCTTCACAGCATCTCCTCTATGACTGCGACTATCTTATCAGCCCCGAACTTGACGACGTCCGTGGCGGGAAGTCCCGTCTCCTTCTCGGCATTGAGCACCGCCTCGCGTGCCTGGTTCTCATTCATGTCGGCACAGTTCAGGGCAATTCCTACGACCCGGGAGGGGTTAATCAGCCCGGCTGTCTCTTCGTAGAGCTTTACCTGCCTGGCGAGGGGCAGTATCGGGAATGTGTAGTTGTTTACCAGCTTGCGGCCCGCGCGATGCACAAGCACAATCGCCTGGGGGGCTATGCCGTGTATCATGCTCAGAGTAACGCCCGAGTAGCTGGGGTGCTGCAAGCTCCCCTGCCCTTCTATCACCAGCACCTCGTGGTGCGCGTTGTCGAGCACCAGCTTCTCTGAGGCGCCGCTCACGAAGTCGCCTATCATCCTGTCCACAGCCATCCCGTCGCCCGCGAGAATCATTCCCGTCTGGCCGGTCGCCACGAACTTGGCATCCCTCCCCTTCGCCTGAAGCGCAGCCGCTATCTCCCAGGCTGCCACCATCTTGCCGACGTTGCAGTCGGTACCCATGGTCAGGACGCGCAGGCACTCTGTGTCTTTGGCGAGATTCTTTCCAATCGGCAGGTTTTCGGGAACTCTGCGCAGGTCAGTCAGCTCGACACCGGTCTTGTCTGCCGCCCTGCTTAACTCGGGGTCGTCGCCCAGGAACACGTGCAGGCCGCTTACAACGTTCATGCCGGCCTTGATGGCATCGAGGATATGCCTTCGGAACTCGTCAGGCAGGCCGCCGCCGGGCGGGGCTATTCCGATAATGAGCGTATCGGGTGAGAAGTGCAGGGTCTCCTCTACTGTGCTGACGACCGGGATTTGTCCGCCGACATCAATGTGCTGCTGGACTGTGGTGCCCGACCTGGTTGAATCTATCACCGCCACGACTTCGTCAGGACGATACCGGATTACGCAGGTGGCTGTCTTAGCAGTGAATATCCCCAGCTTGCCCTCAGCAAGTATAACTGCCTTCATCAAACAAGTCTCCTTTTGCACCGCAGAGCTTAGCCGGCGAGTTTACTCGCCGTGTTGCCTATCTAATTGTTACGCGGCGGGCAAGCCCGCCGGCTAACTCTTCCTCTGCGGTTGAAACCAACGTTAGTATAGCGGTCGTGATTCAAGCTGGCAAACAATTTAGCTCTTCTCTTGCACTCGAGCCTGTCAGAACGTAGAATTGTGCGGCGGGAAACATGGAGGTCCAACTTGGAATCAAGCGCAATACCGGCTGTCTTCCTGCATAACTGCATCGCCGTAGTCGTGGCACTGCTGCTGGCAAGCGTACTGCGTATCCGCTGGCTGGTGGCCCTTATCACGTGGTCGCTGACAATCGGAGTCAGCTTCTTCTGGAAAGAGCTCGGTCGGGAATGGCTGCTGGCATGGACCAAGTACCTGCGCTGGCCTGTTATTGATGGCGGTCTCTGGCGCGACTCCGCGACCGAGGGAGAGATAGTCGGCCTGCTTATTTTCTGGCTCCTTCCGCTTGCCCTCGCCTACGCAGCCGCCCTCGCCTATATCGCCAAGATCAAAGATTGAAATCCACATTCATTTGAAATCAACCCATCTACCTGTTTGAAAAAGTGCTGTGTTTGCATAGAATGGTCCATGCGTGATTTGTATGGAGAGTCGTCTGGGAAAATCCGACAAAGTTAGGTATGCCGAAATTGTGGTCAACCGGCCGGTTGACAAGGTATTCCACTACGGGGTGCCGGAGAGCCTGCGTGAAAAGCTCGCGGTAGGCATGCGGGTACTTGTGCCGTTCGGCCACTCCCGCACCACCGGCTACGTTACGGGCTTCACCGAAACGCCCGAAGTCCCCCGCTCCAGAATCAAGGAGATTGAGAAGACGCTCGACGATGAGCCGCTGATTGACGCGAAGCTCATGGAGCTCGCGCGTTGGATTTCGCAGTACTACCTGTGCTCGCTCGGCGAAGCGCTCGAGGCGCTGCTGCCCGGCGCGGTCAGGCACACGCGGGTGCCGCTTCTGCGGTGCGTCGAGCCGACAATTCACGGCAGCGAACTGCGCCACAAGGTTGACGAACTCTCGCAGAAGCATCCGAAGCAGGCGAAAGTGCTTGAAATGCTCGGCAAAGAGGCGGGCAAGCCGATTCCGTTGACAATCTCGCGCCTGAAGCGGCTGGCGCACGTCTCGGACTCGCCGGTGAAGACTCTCGAGAAACACGGTCTTGTGCGCATTTTCAAGAGCGAGCTTCCTCTCGGCGACATTCCGTACGAGAAGACGCCTCAGTGGAAAGATGCGCCGATAGAGGAGTATTCCGGGCCGCAGAAGGAGGCGCTTGCGAGGATTCAGGCGCAGCTTGAATCGGGCGAGTTCGGCGTTATCCTGCTCCACGGCGTTTCGGGAAGCGGAAAGACAGAAGTCTACATCCAGGCGATTCACGAGGTTGTCCGTCGCGGGTACCAGGCGATTGTGCTTGTGCCGGAGGTGGCGCTCACGCCGCAGACGGTGGGCCGCTTTGTGAGGCATTTCCCCAAGGTTGCGCTGCTTCACTCCTACCAGGGCGCCTCAGAGCGGCACTGGTACTGGACCAAGGCGCGCCGCGGCCTGGTGCAGGTGGCAATCGGGCCGCGAAGCGCCGTGTTTGCGCCCCTGCCCCGGCTTGGCATGATTGTCATTGACGAAGAGCACGAAACGACCTTCAAGCAGGAGACGACACCCCGCTACCACGCACGCGACGTTGCGATAATGCGGGCGAAGGCCCTGGGCATCCCGGTGGTGCTCGGCTCCGCGACGCCGGACCTCGTGACAATTCACAACGCCAGGACTGGCAAGTACGCACTGGTGGAGATGCCCAAGCGAGTCACGCCCGCAGAGCCGCCCAGGATTGATGTAATCTACATGGTGCAGGAATCGTTCGAGCAGAAAAGGCTCAAGAAGAAGAAGAAACCGGTGCTTGTTTCACGGCACCTCGAGCACTTCCTGAAAGAGGCGCTCGCCAGGAAGGAGCAGGCGCTTCTCTTCCTGAACCGCAGAGGGTTCGCCACACACTTCTTCTGCCCGAGGTGCGGCTCGGTGCTGAACTGCGAGAACTGCAGCATCACTTTGACATACCACAAGCGCATGCGCCGCGCGCTCTGCCACTACTGCGGGCAGTACAAGCCGGTGCCCGAGGTCTGCCCTGAATGCCGGTTCCCCGGTATCAGGCAGGTCGGCGCCGGGACGGAGCGGATTGAGGAAGAGCTTGCGGACAAGTTTCCCGATGCGCGGACAGTGCGAATGGACTCCGACACCATGCGCAGGCGCGATGCGTACTTCAAGGTGCTGCACAAGTTCAAGCGCAGGGAGATTGACATCCTCGTGGGCACGCAGATGCTGGCCAAGGGGCTTGACTTCCCGGGAGTGACCGTCGTGGGCGTGCTTGACGCTGATGTCGTGCTCAACTTCCCCGACTTCCGGTCGAGGGAGCGCACGTTTGGGCTTCTGGTGCAGGTTTCAGGCCGTGCGGGCAGGGGCGAGCGCAGGGGGAGGGTCGTTATCCAGACCAACAGGCCGGATGATTTCTGCATCAAGGCTG
This sequence comes from bacterium, assembly GCA_030669415.1. Taxonomy (GTDB): domain Bacteria; phylum Planctomycetota; class SKW154; order SKW154; family DAOVDS01; genus DAOVDS01. Next base: position 1,358 of record DAOVDS010000082.1, on the reverse strand, counting down.
CCGCCTCGCTTGACTACAACGGGTTTGTGGAAAAAGAACTCTCCGACCGCCAACAGATGCACTACCCGCCGTTTGGCCGCCTGCTGCAGATAACGACACAGTCCCCGGGTGAGCGTGAGGCGTTCGAGAAAGGCAAGGAAATAGCGCAGGCCCTGCGGGAAGCGGCGACCCGGCCCACACAGGTCCTGGGGCCCGCGCCGGCGCCGCTTTCAAAGATACGCGGCGACTACCGCTGGCACGTTCTGGTGAAGGCGCCGACTGCGACTGCAATTCACGAGATTGCCGCGCGCTGCAGGCAACACCTGCGTTCCAGCGCCAAGGTCAGGGTGGTTGCCGATGTTGACCCGTACTCCATGCTGTGAGGTTGCACATGAGTCGTCTGAGCCGCAGGAACAAGGCAGTCGTCACCCTGCTGGTGGCGATTATCCTCATACTGCTGGGCTACGTTGCACGGCCGCTGACAGAGTCACCGCGCCGTTCGGCAAAGCGGGTCGCTGCAGGCACTTACGTTGTGGAACACGTCTACGATGGGGATTCCCTGAGGCTGGCCAACGGCGCCGGCGTGCGGCTCGTAGGTATAGACACGCCGGAGAGAGGCCAGGCCTTCTCAGAGGAGGGGCGCAGCTTCGCCAAGGAACTGCTTGAAGGGAAAACCGTGCGCCTCGTCCCGGCCAAAGAGCCCGTGGACAGGTACAAGCGCAACCTCGCGTACCTTTATCTCGAGAGAGATGGAAAGGAAGTATTTGTCAATGCGGAGATGGTCAGGCACGGTTACGCCTACGCCTGGCCGTACAAGCCCAACACTTCACACAGTGAAGAAATCCTTGCGGCCCAGAAAGAAGCGCAGGCACAGCGCCGGGGCCTGTGGGCACGCAAACCCAGAAAACTGAAATACTACATCGTCGAACAGCGCACCAAGTACTCACTCACACACCGCTCGAGATGCCCGAAGCTAAAGAAGTCCAAGAGCCCGACCATGCGCTTTGAGGACCGGCTCGATGCAATCAACTACGGGGGCGGTGCCCCGCCCTGCCGCGAGTGCAGGCCCTGAGAAGGGACGCGGCGACTACTCCACGTAGGCGAACATCCCACCCACCACACAGGCCGCAACGTTGCAGGTGCCGTGAAAGAGCGTAGGCGCGAGGATGGAATCCGTCCTGTGGCGAAGCCACGCAAAGACAAGGGCCGGGAAGAAGACGAGGAAGCGGTAGGCGCTCGCCTCGTAAGCGACGTGCGCCGCCGCGAAGAGTGCCGCACAGACCACGCCTGCCAGAGGCAGCTCGAATCCAAGGAATTTGAATACGCGCGGAAGAATGCGGCCCAATCTCTTCTGCAGGTAGCCGCGAAAGAGAAGCTCT
>DAOVDS010000140.1 GCA_030669415.1 bacterium | reverse complement strand
ACCGGCCAAGAGCAGGCAGTCCTTTGATACGGACAAGTTGATGATTATCCGTAACCCGTACACCAACGTCTACGAAAACAAAGAGAAGTGGCTTCAACAATTCGAGGAAATGTCTTTTTCCCTAAGTGAGGGGGCTATCCTGAAGAACAGGAGCGATAGCTAATGCAGCCGAGCAGACTCGATGTTCTATATAACGCAGACTGTGCAGTTTGCCTGAAGAACAGGCAGCGCTTCCCCAACAATAGTGTTGACCTAATCCTAACGTCCCCTCCTTATGCGGACAGAAGGAATCATTCTTATGGCGGCATAGCAGCGGAAGAATATGTCGAATGGTTTTTGCCGATTGCAGAGCAGTTGTATAGAGTGTTGAGACCAAGAGGTTCCTTTGTGTTGAACATCAAAGAGAATGTGAAAGATGGAGAACGTCAGACATATGTCATGGAGCTTATCTTAGCGCTCAAGAAGCAGGGGTGGCGCTGGGTTGAGGAATACTGCTGGTACAAGAAGAATTCCTACCCCGGCAAGTGGCCTAATCGTTTCCGCGATAGTTGGGAACGCTGTCTCCACTTCAGCAAACAGAGGAATTTCAAGATGTACCAGGATGCCGTCAAAGTACCGATTGGTGATTGGGCAAAAAAGAGATTCAAATCCATGTCCAAGAATGATTTTATCCGTTCTCTTTCTGGTACCAACAGTCGGCTTGGGAGAAGAGTTGCCAATTGGCTGAACAGGAGAAAGGTTTATCCGCATAATGTAGTGGTTTTTGAGAAAGAACATTACGTTGAGCCGACTAATGTCTTGAGGTTCCCAACAGAATGTACCAATCGAAATCATAGCGCTGTGTTCCCATTGGAACTGCCCACGTGGTTTATCAAACTCTTTACTCGGAAGAACAACATCATCCTAGACCCCTTTATTGGCGTGGGAACGACTGCCCTTGCCGCAATTGCTCTTGGAAGAAGATACATCGGAATAGAGGCACACAAAGAATTTGTACGAGAAGCCAAAGAGAGCATTAGAGAGTTAAAAGGGATAATCAGTTCAAGGCCCGCGTAGCTGGGCAGAACGATAGTATACCTGAGGGGCCGGTTGGTGTCAAGGCCCGGCCCGCCGTGGCAGGTGTTTTGTCCCGCGTTGCAGGCAACGCGGCTAACCGTGTTGTCAAAAAAATCGGTGTAATCTGTGAAATCGGTGGTTTCGATTCATTTCCCCGGGGCTTGTTATCGGCGTTTGTGGGCATTTTGGATGCAAGTTTTGGCGCTGGTGTACGTCAAAAGAAATGTAAGAAAAATGTCACAAAGAATGGAAGAGTTGGTTGCCGGGGCGTGTTTGATGCGGTAGAGTTGGGAATAGTCCGCTTAGAGTCTGTCTTTATTGGAGGGGGTATAGTGAAAAGAGCGATTGGGCTTATCCTATGCGCCGCGCTGCTGTTATCGGTATTTACGGCAGCCGACGCGCAGGACAAGGATTTCAAGAAGCTCAAGAGGAATCTTGTCAAGGCTGTCACCTCCAAGGACAGCGATGCGATGAGGGATGCGCTTGTTGAGGTCCTTGTGCACGGCGGGTCAGAGGCCGTGAAGCTGATTATCTCGATTGTCGAGAAGATACCCTCGACTGAAGAGGTAATCTACTGGCAGCTTGTCAAGGGCGTATGCACCGTCACGGACCGCGACGCCATGACCGAGCTTGCCGAGTCGATTGTCAAGCACAGGCGCGACTCGCTCGCGCGTGACCTGCTGTTTGCGCTCCAGAACAACCGGTGCAGGAACGTCGCTATTGTCCACCAGGCTGTGCTCGAGAAGTGCAGCTACGACATGCAGAAGATGTCTATTGAAAGCCTGGTGAACATGGAGGAGGACACCGCGGTTGACGCCTTGATAGCGGCGCTGAAGAAAATCAAGGACCGCGCGGTGAAGGCGGAGGTAATCGATGCCCTGCGCATGCTCACCCGGGCCGACTGCGGCGACAAGGCCGAGGACTGGGCCAAGTGGTGGGAAGTTTCGCGCGACCAGGGCATGGGCATAAGCAAGGGCTCCAAGAAGGGCGGCGGCACGGGCACGGTAGTTGACGAGCTTGAGCGGTTCAGGCGCGACAAGCTCTTCGGTGGCGAGAACATCAAGCTCAAGGCGCTGGTCATTTCAGACTACTGAGCGCCTGAGAAGCCATGGAAAGGCGCCGGTGGCGCTATCTGTTTTGACCACATCGAAGATCCGCTCCGCCGCATGAAGGTGGAGGTCACAGTTGTAATGAGGAAGGAGTTCTCCAAGCCCGGGTACAAGATAAAGGACGAGTACCTCGCGGTGTTTGTCAACTGCGTCCAGATTCACCCGCACTGTATCTGTCCCTTCTGCACGCCGGGGAAGGGTAAAAAGGACAGGCTATGGCCCTGAATATGATCCAAGGACCCACCGGAGCACCGTGCGTGCTGCCACAAGTTGAGTGATTCCGCGGTAGAGAAGCTCAAGAAGTACGTCGAGATGGGCGGCTACCTGTTTACAGAGGACTGGGGACTGGTCGACATTCTGGCGCGTGCCTGGCCGAAGCTTGTCGGGCCGGGGCCGTACCTGCCCGAGTGCGAGGTGGATGTCGCACCCGCCCGCGGCTCGACGACCCACCCGATGCTCAGGGGTGTTTTCGTCTCCGCCAAGAAGATAATCAAGGAGAGCGACATCGGAGAGAAGCACGAGGGCGGCGTCAAGGGCGGGCCGAAGACTACTTCCGAAGATGTTCGCAAGAAGATAGAGGAGACGGTCAAGAAGCCCGACAACAAGTGGAAGGTCGATGACGAGAGCCCGTATATCGAGGTCAAGGACAAGAAGAAAGTCACGATTCTTATGACCTCGAAGAAGGTCCGCGAGCTGAGCAGCGGGCACGGGACTGTCGCGCTTACCTTCGGCGGGCCCTACGGCTACGGCAAGGGTGAAGGCGTCAGCAAGAAGACCCGCACACAGCTTCGCGATAAGGGCCAGAAGGGCGGCCTGAGCAAGCACATTCCCGGCGTTATCAAGGGCCGGGTGCTGCACGTGCTCTCGCACTTTGCTCGCCAGCACGCGAAGGAGGACGAGTTCGCGCTGCAGAACCTGGCGCTGAACTTCCTCCTCGAGTCGAAGAGAAGGAGAATGCGCAAGTAGCTGATTCCGGGTGGTGACTGACAGGGAAGGCCGGCTCCGGTGGCTGGCCTTCCTTTTTGCCTGGACACTTGATTGCGCAGCGGCAGGAGTGTAGGATACCAGCGGGGGGAACTGCCGTGAGAAAGACTATCTTCGTTTTCGTCTTTGTGCTTGTGCTGAGTGCCTGGGCGCTCGCCGACAGGATTGTTCTCAAGGATGGGCGGGTGCTCGAAGGCGAGATTGTGCGCAGCACGGAGTCGTCAGTCACCATAAAGCTGAAGCTCGGCGAAGCCACGTTCAAGCGCGAGCAGATAGAGTCAATCGAGTACGGCCCTGTCGCGCAGCCCGGCGAGCCTGAAGAAAAGCCGCCACCCAGGCCCCACCCCCGGCCCAGGACGCAGAAGGAAGCGCTGATTCTGATTCGCCAGTACCTGCGTGAGGAGGACGAGTCGGCGCGCACGCGGCTTGCCGAGGCACTCACGCCAATGCTTGAGTCGAATCCCGAGCTTGTCGAGCGCGCGGCGGCCCAGTTCCGCAAGTACAGCAAGCGGCGTTCGGGGCACAGCCAGGGGGCTCTGATGGTTGGCAATGTCAGGACCAGGTACGCGCTCTACATCCCCCCGAAGTACAACCCCAAGAAGGCATGGCCGCTCCTTGTCGCACTTCACGGCGCCAGCGGCAACGGGCCCGCATACATAAGGCTCTGGCACGTGCCGGTCAAGGGCAAGCTGGACAAGCAGCAGCATCTGAAGTACCAGCAGGCAGAAGTGCGCGGCTACATCGTGGTCGCGCCGAGTGCGCACGGCGAGTGGCAGTGGGGGCCGGGAAAAGGGGCGGAGAAGCACATCTTCGCGCTCATTGACCGGTTAAGGGATGTCTACCACATTGACCCGAACCGCATCTACGTGCAAGGCCTGTCGATGGGCGCGCACGGCACGTGGCACTTGGGGCTGCATTTCGCCGACAGGTTTGCGGCAATCGAGCCGCGGGCCGGGGCGGGGAACTTGCGCTTCCTTCCCAATGCCAGGAACCTGCCGGTCTACATCACGCACGGGGCCAAGGATGAGACAGTGCCTGTCAAACACGCCCGCGACGCGGCGGAGAAGCTGAAGGAGCTCGACTACGACCACCACTACAGCGAAATCCCCGAAGGCGGCCACCAGTTCTTCATTGATGAGAACCCGAAGGTGCTTGACTTCTTCGACAAGAGGAAGCGTGTGCCGTACCCGCGCGACATCCTGTGGGTAGCCGACTCGCAGCGATACGCCCGGGCCTACTGGCTTGAAATCGGCAAGTTCAAGGCGCCGGGCCTCGCGAAGGTCGAGGGCAGCTACGACCCCAAGACCAACGTTATCGAAATCAAGACTGAAAACACCGCCGGGTTGAGCGTGTACTTGAACCGCAAAATGGTTGATTTCACGAAACCCGTAATAGTGAAGGTCAACGGGCAGGAAAAGCACAACGCCCTTGTCAAACCCTCAGGCGCGACATTTCTCGAAATCCTGCGCGCCACCCGCGACGAGGGCCGCCTCTTCAGCGCAAGAATCAGTATCAAGGTCAAGTAGCATGGGTGAAAATCAGGATAACTTGGCGGAGCACGAAGCGGTCCAAGCATTCGCCGGATGCGCGAGAAAATACTGCACACTCGTCGAAAGTCACAAGTCACTTGAGGCGCGGGAGTTTATCATAAGAGCTGCCCCGCTTCTTGCTGAACTGTACAAATGCGCTCTGGAACTGCCAGACGTCGAGCCCGAGACAGATGACCCAATTGGGAAAGAAGTGGGTCATGAATGCTGGGCAGCACTCTACTCAGAGATTGGCTCCAAGCTGGGCAAGTGGGACACCTATCGGACAATATTCGACCCGTACGATTACGATGAGGATGAGGAAATCTTCGGCGGTTTGAGCGGCGATTTTGCAGACATCTACTGCGACTTTAAGGATGGTCTGACATTCTTTGACAGCAGTTCTGGGCCGGGTATTCAGGAAGCAGTCTGGCAATGGAAAAATGCTTTTCGCTTCCACACGGGTAATCATATTACGAGTGCGTTACGGGCACTGCACTGGTTAATCTACCGGGACCCGTTCGACGAGCAGGAATAGCAACGCTGTTACGGGTCGGGACTGTTCAGATTCTCTAATCATCTCGAACACGTGCCGCAAACGGCCGAGCCGCTTCGTCAGTGCTCGCGCCTCTTCAGCGCGGAACTCGAGCTGAAGCTCGCGCCGTAGCTTACCAGGGCGCGCGTCCGGGGCCGCTGCCTCCAAGGGTGGGGCTGTTCGCGTCGGTCGGCGGGTCGTTCGCGCGCCTCGGGACCCTGGGGGCCCGGTCTTCCTTGAGCGATTCATCCAGGAACTCGCCGCAGTGCTTGCACTTGCGCGCGCCTGGCATAATCTCGCCATTGCAGTGCGGGCAGTAGTTCTTTTCCTCTTCCATGATTCCTCCTTTCAAGAAGTCCGATGCGGAATTAAAACACACGGCGCATTTGTCTGCAAGCCAAACCCCGGCACGGGGTCAAAGGATTTCTCCGGCGAGTCCGGGGGGTGCAGGTAATAGTGTTGACTGCGCGGGCATGGCGGGGTATGATTCATCTTGGTCTGTCGCAGGGAATCGTGTGGTGGAGGCGCTTGCCATGAACAAATCTCCTGTTGTCCTGTTCCTGCTTTTCTGCGCTCTTGCACTGCTCGTGCTGCCCGGCTGCAAGAAAAGCAGAGGTACAGACACTTTCCTGAGCGTAATCAGAGGCGGCCAGGCGGACGGCAAGGATGGCAAGTACAACCTGAGCGCCGACACGAACCGCGACGGCGTCGTGGATACCGGCGGGACGGACGACTACGGCGAGAACCAGTGGAACGCGGCGAGCGGCTCCGCCATGCTCTACAACAACGATGATGACGACAGCGACAGTGCCCGCGACCACGCAAACACCTCGGTGGACGGCGCCGGGGATGAGCCGGACCTTGCGAGGCTCCTGGTCAAGCAGATAGCGGATATCGGGGCAGGCTCCTACGGGACAATCGAGGTTGACGCCGATTCTGCGGGCTACGTGAGGATGTTCAAGTACAACGCGCCCAACTGGAGCGTGTTTACTTCAGGCGTCTCGACTATAAGTGATGCGGAGCTGGCGGCGGGTAACGTGCTGCTGGGCATTGAGGCGCGTCACTACGCCGAGACGGCGACCGGGGCGGCCGGGCTCTGGACCGGCAGGGCCACCCTGACACTCAAGGTACACAATTCAGGCGGCAGCGTGGTCGGCACTGACAAGCTCACTGTGCGAACTGCACCGTTTCTCCTGCAGACAAACATTGACTCTCCGCAGCGGCTCTACATCTGCAGCACGCACGCCTCTTTTGTCAGCGACATGACAACCCTGGCCTCTTCCCTGGGCATCCCGCTCACCGTCATAAGCGAGGCCGACCAGTGGACACAGGACCAGTTCGAGTTCGGTTTTGTCGACATGCCTGTGGGCGGCAATCCGGTGGTGCTCAACTCCCCGCGCAACCGCGGCTCCTTCCATGACTACGCGTGGCTTTACCTGCTCGACCCCGATTTCGGCTGCCTCGAATACGGGGTCGAGAATATGAACTCGCTCAACTCGTTCGGCAACCTCGAGTGCATCCCGCCTCACGGCTCGTATCCGCTGGGCCGCGTGATAGTGGGCGGGGGCGGTACAAGGCACATGGAGGCATCGATACGCGAGTTCCTCAGCGCGCAGTCCGTGCAGGGCCCTGTTCTTGAGATTGACACATCATGGCTGGCAGTGGGGCACGTTGATGAGATTATGTCATTTGTGCCTGCGCCGAATGCACGCGGCTGGGTCATAGCATACGCGGATGTGGACACCGCAATCGGCATCCTGCAATCGGTTCCCGGCGGCACGGCTGTCTTCTCGGGTACGGGGGATGCCACCACTGCCGCCGGCATCCTCAACGACAGCTCGCTCAGGGACTTCAATGATGAGAAGCAGGCGCAGCTTGGGACAATCAAGAACCAGCTCAAGGCGGCCATCGGGCTGGCGGAGACAGACTTCGTCAAGCTTCCCGTGCTGTTCCGACAGTACTTCGTCCCCGAGGAAAGGGCGGTAGCCTACACTGCGGATGCTCCAAACTGCATAGTGCTTGGCTCTCACGTGGTAGTCGCGAAGCAGTACGGCCCGGCCCCGTCGGGCACTGACCTGTTTGAGCAGGACATTACCGGCAAGCTTGGTGCGCTCGGACTCACAGTCCACTATGTGGACGACTGGGCCACGTACCACGATGCGCTGGGTGAAGTCCACTGCGGCTCCAACGTGCTTCGCACCCCGCCGGCGACGCCGCGATGGTGGGAAAGCGGCAGGTAGGAGGTACTTATGAGAAAAGTGGCTGTTATCGCTGCGTGCCTGCTGCTGCTTGGGGCTTACGCCCGGGCGCAGGAAGTCGAAAAGCAGATTGACGAAGTTATCGCGAGCATGAACGAGGCGCAGGGCGAGGATTACCTGAAAGCCCGGGCGCAGGGCGTTGCCCTGGCGCCGCAGGCGAGGGAGTACCTGGCGAAGAAGGCCGCCGCCGGGAACTGGAACGGCGAGAACTGGCGCGACGCACTCTGCGCGGCGCTGATAGCGGGCTGGTCGGAAGGTTCAGCCCATTTCTCGCGCTGCTACGAGCTCAAGGGGCTCAAGCCGGAGGTCTACACGAAACGCGCACTGCCGGCGCCGAACGTGCAACTGGAGCTGGAGAGGCTCGGCAAAGCGGCAGTTCCCGCCATGATTGAGATTTTCCTGAAAACGCTCGAGAGCTATCCGCTTGGCACGCCGCAGCCGGGCGCGGGCGCCGATGCCCGGTCCCTGGACGCTGCGGCCAGAGCCAGGGCGGCCGAGCGCCGCGCGCTGCAGGTCGGCATTATTGCAGCGCTCCTGCGGATTGCAGACAAACGCGCTTTTCGCTTCTTGGCGGAGGTGCTCCGTGAGAGCAGGGATGACGAAATCCGCGTGATTGCCGCCTCGGGCACGGCCGTCTGCGGCGGTGAAGATTCGGTGCCAATACTCGCGAAGGTCCTTTCAGCCGGGAAAAACCCCGAGAAGGTCCGCGCCGCAGCGGCAAGCGCGCTCGGATACGCCAGCGGCACTGCGGCACTGGATGCCCTCAAGAGGGCGCTCTCGGACAGCTCGGCAGCCCTCAGGTCCGGTGCCGCAAAGGGGCTTGCCCGCATGGCGTCACACCGGCGCTGGCAGCTTGAGAGAAAGCTGGACAGGCCGGATGTCCAGGCAATGCGCAAGGCGGCGGCAGCCGCGCTGGCGCAGAGGCTCGGGGCTGAAGGCGATTCCGGCGTCAGGCGAGAGATTGTGCAGGCGCTCGGGCGGATTGCCCATACTTCGGTACTGGACGCGCTCAAGGAACTCGCGAACGAGACATCGGATGCTAACGTGAAGGCGGCGGCACTGGATGCCGCGAAACGCATATCTGAGAAGGCCGCGGACCTCAGCGGCGAGTAGGAACGATGCCCCCTGAGAGCACGGTTCAGGCGGAAGGCAAACCCAAAGGGCGCAGTTGGCGCCGCCTTGTCAGGAAGATAGTAATCAACGCCGCGATTGTGTATGTCGCAGTGCTGCTGGCGGGTGTCATCTTCCAGAAGCGCCTGACATACTTCCCCAGGCGGCTCGACACTTCGGAGCAGGTACCACTTCTCGCGGGCGACGAAGAGGTCTGGATTGAGCTCGCAGGAGTCGGGAGAATCCATGGAATCTACCACAGGGCTCCGGTCGAAGGCTCGACTGTGCTCTTCCTGCACGGGAACAGCGGCAATGTCTGCACCTGGAAAGGGGTATATGACGGGCTCGTATCCCTCGGTGCGGGCGTGCTTATGATTGACTATCCCGGTTACGGCAAGAGCGGGGGCAGCCCGTGCGAGGAAGCGCTCTACTCCTCGGCGCACGCGGCGGCTGAGTTCCTGCAATCCCGGGGTGTGCCGAGGGAGGATGTAGTAATTTTCGGCAAGTCTCTCGGAACCGGCGTGGGAGTGGAGCTTGCATCTTCCGGCGCCTTCGCCGGGCTTGTCCTGGAGTCGCCCTTCACAAGCCTTGTCGCCGCCGCGCAGGTGCACTACTGGTTCTTCCCGGTTTCGCTCGTGTTCTGCGAGGAGTACGACAGCCTCTCACGTATCGAGCAGGTCGCCTGCCCGCTGCTTGTGATAGTCGCGACCGAAGACAAGCTGGTTCCCCCGGCGCAGTCCACGGAGCTTTTCAACAAAGCCCGCGAGCCCAGGGTCCTGATGACAATCCAGGGGGCGGGGCACAACGATATTCAGGACACCGGCGGGTCCGCTTACTGGGCCGGGCTGCGCGACTGGCTGGACAAGCTGCGCTGAAGCTGCTGCGGCATGAGGGGCAGGCAAGAAAAAGAGGAACCCGACGGCAATACGAGGCAAACAAAAACGCGCCAGAGACGTTAGATGTGATGACAGTACCCCTTTTGACGTGACAACTGCGCTGGCGAGACGTCATACTTGGGGACGGGAGATTCGCATAATCGGCAGAGTTAACCCGGGAGGAACTATGCAACGCACGAGATTCCTGCTTGTCTTTCTATTGGGCATTGCGCTTTGCGTTCTTGTGGCGAGCCAGACCCTTGCTGATGTGATTTACAAGACGGACGGCTCGCGCGTCAAGGGCAAGATTGTCAAGGAAAGCGACGAGTTTGTCTGGGTAAAGACTCGCTATGGCACGGTCAAGGTCGACAAGTTCGATATCGACCGGATTGAGCACGGTGATGACGAGGAGAAGCCCGACCCCGAGCCGAAGAAAATCACGCCGCCCGAAGCTGAGAAGCCGGTGGTGGAGAAGGTCAAGAAGCCTGTCAAGCCCCAGGAACCGAAAAAGCCCGTCGATGAGCCTGCCCCCAAGTCAGACAAGCTCATGAGTGAGGATAACCTCAACAAGCTGCGCAGGATTTGCGAAGACCGCATGAAAGCCTACCAGGGAGTGCCCTGGGGTAACGCGCATAAGTTCCCTGTCAACTACGGCAACAGGAAGGTCTTCGACGTAAGCTGCAACAGCACCAAGAAAGTAGCCAAGCACTATGCGTGGCTTATGGGAAAGCTCTACACCAAGTACTGTAAAGTATTCGCCGCATTCAAGCCGAAGACGATAGTGTGCAGGATTGAGATTTACCGCAACTACACCGAGTTCCGCAAGTTGAAGCGCATGCCGCCGGGGGTAGGCGGCTTCTACCAGCCGGGCCGGCACGTGCTCTGCGCGTTCCACGGCACGATGGGGACTCTGAACACTACAGGAGTTCTCGCGCACGAGGGCTGCCACCTCTTCCAGGACCTGTTTCTGTCGCGCTTCCAGTATGCGCCTATATGGGTGCTTGAGGGCATGGCGACTCTGATGGAGGCGGCCAAGATAGAGAAAGACGGCAAGATTCACATCCGACCGGACTACGGCGACTATGTCGCGTTCACCGTCCACGCCCACGATGCGGACGCGCGAAACCAAGTCTACGCGGCATTCACAGAGCGGGGTTTCCCGAAAAACGCGGAGGTGCTCGAGCGACTTCTCATTAAGCGTCACGAACTCGCCCAACTCTTCGGCTATGCCACGTGGGC
>DAOVDS010000387.1 GCA_030669415.1 bacterium | reverse complement strand
AGAAGGCATGACGCCGCTGCACATGGCGGCATTCGAGGGGCGCAAGGATATTGCGGAACTCCTCATCGCGAAGGGCGCAGATGTCAACGCGGTAGAAAAAAACATATTCAGCATAACGCCGCTGGACTATGCGATAACCAGGGAGCACAAGGAAATTGCGGAACTGCTTCGCAAGCACGGGGCGAAAGAATAGATATTCAGCGGCGCAGGCCACGCAGTGGCACTTGAAAGAGTGGCTTCGCCACCTGCGCGTGTATTTGGAGACTGAAATGCCAAAAGCAAAGGAAATAACGAGCCGGTCGGAAAATTACTCCCAGTGGTATAACGACATAGTGCTGAAGGCTGAGCTGGCAGACCACGCGCCTGTTCGCGGGTGCATGGTAATCAGGCCAAACGGTTTCGCTATTTGGGAGAAGCTCAGTAGTGAGCTCGACCGGCGCATCAAAGCCACTGGCGTTGCCGGGCGCAAGCACAGGAACGCGTACTTTCCGCTGTTTATTCCCGAGTCGTACCTGGCACGGGAGGCGGAGCACGTCGAGGGTTTCGTGCCGGAGTGCGCGGTCGTTACGCACGGGGGCGGCAAGGAGCTCGAAGAGAAGCTCTACATAAGGCCTACATCCGAGACCGTGATGTACGAGATGTACTCCAAGTGGATTTCGTCCTACAGGGATTTGCCTCTGCTTCTGAACCAGTGGGCGAACGTGGTGCGCTGGGAGCTTCGGCCAAGGCTCTTCCTGAGAACGACCGAGTTCCTCTGGCAGGAAGGGCATACTGCGCACGAGACGCATGAAGAGGCAATCGAAGAAGCACTGATGATTCTCCGCGATGTCTACGTGGACACTGTGGAAAGCGTAATGGCCATCCCGGTGCTGCGGGGCAAGAAGACACCCTCGCAGCGCTTCCCCGGCGCCCTGGACACTTACTGCATCGAGGCGCTTATGCAGGATGGCAAGGCGCTCCAGATGGGCACGACGCACGACCTGGGCCAGAACTTCGCCAGGGCGTTCAACGTGCGCTACCAGGACCGCAAAGGAAAGATGCAGTACGTATGGCAAACGTCGTGGGGGGTGTCAACGCGGCTCATCGGCGCGCTGATAATGGCGCACTCGGACGACAGCGGCCTGGTCCTGCCGCCCAAGCTCGCGCCGATACAGGTCGTTATTGTCCCCATCTACAAGTCAGACGAGCAGAAGCAGAAAGTGCTTGAAGTCGCTACGAAACTGGAGAAAGAAATCCTTGAAACAGGCGTTTCCGTCGAGCTTGACCTGCGCGAAGAGTTCAAGCCAGGCTACAAGTTCTACGACTGGGAGATGCGCGGGGTCCCGCTTCGCATCGAGATAGGGCCCAGGGACATCGAGGCCGGCCAGGTGACCTTCGCCCACAGGGACTCCGGCGAGAAGACGCAGGCCCCGCTGGCCGCGGCGGCGCAGAAGGCGGCTGAAACGCTAACCGATATCCAGAAAGGCCTTTTCGAGAAGGCCAAGAAGTTCCTCGACGAACACAGTTGCGAGACGGACGACTACGAGGAGCTCAAGAAAATCACGGACGAGTCAGGCGGGTTCGTGTGGGCGCCGTGGTGCGGCAACCAGGAGTGCGAGCAGCGCATACAGGACGAGACCAAGGCGACCGTGCGCCTGGTGCCCTTCGATGCGCCGCAGACTAACGCCAAATGCATCGCATGCCCGGAGGCGGCGAGCATGCGTGTCCCGTTCGCAAAGGCGTACTAATACAATGTCAAAGCCCAAAGCTCAAATGTCAAATCAATGTCAAATGACAAAATGCCAGAACGACTTCCCTGCCCTGTCATTGCGAGCCGAAGAATGAGCAAAGTAAGAATCATAGTAAACCCGATATCCGGCAAGGGCAGGAGCCGTGTCCTGGCCGAGGAGCTCGCCACAGAAGTGGCCTCCTGCGGGCTTGATGTCGAAACAGTATTCACGCAGGCCAAAGGCGAGGCGATGGAGGCCGCCGCAGAGACTGGTGAGGACTATGCGGCAGTCTGCGCGGTCGGCGGCGATGGCACCATGAACGAGGTGCTAAACGGCATAGCTGACAGGGATATTCCCCTTGCTATCATGCCTGCAGGCCTGTCGAATGTAGTAGCGGTGGAGCTGGGTATTCCTGCCGATGCATGCGCCGTCGCTAATGCGATTGCACAGGAGAACACCATAGAGATAGACCTGTGCATCGCGAGCGGGCGCTACTTCATCGGCATGGGCGGCGCCGGGTGGGATGCGCACATAGTCCACTCGATAGCGCAATCCAGGAAAACGCCGCTCGGGTTTCCCGGCTACGTGCTGCCGATTGCACGCTCGCTGGTAAGCTACAGCTTTCCGAATATCACGGTCACACTCGACGGCGCCAGGGTCTCCGAGAAAGCGGGCATGGTTATTGTCGACAACGTCAAGCAATACGGCGGGCCTTTCAAGGTGACCAACCGCGCCGACTTTACAGATAACCTGCTCGATGTTTATCTCGTTCATCGAGCCTCGCACATAGAAATGCTCAAGCTCTTCGCCGGCGTGCTCTGGGGCGACCACACGCGCCACGGCAATGCCAAGTACCTGCGCGGAAAAAAGCTCGAACTCGCCAGCCGGGGCCAGGTGCCGGTCCACATTGATGGCGAGGCATGCGGCCATCTCCCCAAGACCTTCGAGACGACGGGAAAGAAGAAACGCGTCGTTGTCCCGAAACAATAACCTGAAGCTCCTACGTTTTTCCGCGAATGTTTGAGCGCCTCGCGTGTTTACATGGAATGTAGTAAGCTGTACAAAGTCTTTGGCCCAGAAAACGGAAGAAAGTGGGGGAAAAATCATGAAGAAGCTCGTGATTGTTGCCGTTGTTGCTCTCCTTATCTGCATCGGCCTGTCCCACACCGAAACTCGGGCCGAGCCGGGAAATACGCTGCGTGTGCCGGCGGACTACCCCACCATCCAGGCCGCGATAGACGCAGCATTTGGCGGTGATACTGTCCTTGTCGCAGACGGCACCTACACCGGCGCTGGCAACAAGAATCTCGATTTCGGCGGCAA
>DAOVDS010000246.1 GCA_030669415.1 bacterium | reverse complement strand
GATGGGTAACCCATCCCCTTACATGTTCTACCTGGACTTCGGCGAGCGCAAGGTGGTCGGCTCCTCGCCGGAGGTGCTTGTGAAACTGACGGGCCGCCAGGCCATCATATCACCGATAGCCGGAACCCGCCCGAGGGGCAGCAGCCTGACAGGCGACGCGGCCCTCGAGAAAGACCTCCTCTCCGACGAGAAAGAGCGGGCCGAACATATCATGCTTGTGGACCTCGCCCGCAATGACCTTGGACGCGTATGCAGGTACGGCACTGTGAAGGTCGAGGGTTTCATGCGTGTCGAACGCTATTCTCACGTGATGCACATCGTCTCTGACGTACAGGGAGAGCTGCGCGAAGACTGCAGCCAGTTCGACCTGTTTCGCGCATCCTTCCCTGCTGGCACGGTAACGGGAGCTCCGAAAGTGCGGGCAATGGAGATTATAGAGGAACTGGAGAAAGCGCCCAGAGGAATATATGCCGGAGCGGTGGGTTACTTCTCTCCCTCGGGAGACATGGATACGTGCATCGCCATACGCACGATTATTGTCGAGGATGGCAATGCATATCTTCAGGCCGGTGCGGGAATAGTCGCCGATTCAGACCCTGCGAAAGAGTACCAGGAAACGGAAAGCAAGATAGCGGCGCTCAAGGCAGCCCTCAAAGCCGCGGTGGGAGGATAGGGCGCGCTCCGCGCGAGAAAGTAGACAGTAGAACAGTAGAAAAAGGAGCGCGCAGCTCTACTTTCTACTGCTCTACTCTCTGAGGAGGATAACAGATGATTCTCATAATTGATAACTACGATTCCTTCGCCTACAACATCGTTCAGGCCCTGGGCGCGATGCGCCAGGAACCTGTCACGATAAGAAACGACCAGGTGACAGTTGAGGAAGCCAGGCAACTTGCACCAGACAGCCTCGTAATCTCACCGGGACCCGGCAGGCCGGAAAACGCGGGTATCTCAAACAAGCTGATAGAAGCTTTCTGCAAGAATATCCCGGTCCTTGGAGTATGCCTGGGCCACCAGTGTATCGCCCATACTTTCGGCGGCACGATAGTGAATGCCGAGAAGCTGCTGCACGGCAAGGCTTCCCGCATATACCACGATTCGCGCACAATCTACACAGGCCTGCCTAACCCGATTCTCGGCGGACGCTATCACTCGCTCGCAGTCGAAGAGAAATCGCTCCCCGACTGCCTCGAGGTGTCAGCCTACACACCCGAAGGAGAGATTATGGGCATAAGGCACAAGGAGCTGCCTGTAGAGGGCGTCCAGTTCCACCCGGAGTCGATTCTGACAGAGGTCGGGAAGCTCATCTTCGAGAACTTCCTGAACCTCTCAAGGAGGCAGTGATGATTCGCGAGGCGATTACGAAGCTGCTCGCAGAGAACAACCTGACAGAGGCTGAGGCGGCCGGTGTCATGGGCCAGATTATGGATGGCCAGGCCACACCGGCACAGATTGCCGCCTACCTTGTCGCGCTGCGCTGCAAAGGCGAAACAGTAGCGGAACTTGTCGGAAGCGTTCGCTGCATGCGGGAACACGCACTGCGCGTCGATATCGGCGACTCAGACGCCATTGACCTCTGCGGAACGGGCGGGGATGGCAAGTTCACATTCAACATATCTACTACCTGCGCTTTCGTGGTCGCGGGCGCGGGTCTCAAGGTGGCGAAACACGGCAACCGCGCCGCTTCAAGCAAGTGCGGAAGCGCCGACCTGCTCGAAGAGCTTGGCGTGGCGATTGACCTGGGGCCTGAACAGGTTGCTCACTGCATCAATGAAGTCGGGCTCGGGTTCATGTTCGCACCTTTGTATCATCCTGCTATGAAGCACGTGGCCCCGGTGCGCAGGGAACTCGGCGTGCGGACAATCTTCAACGTGCTTGGGCCCCTTTCCAATCCCGCAGGTGTAAGAAAGCAGTTTGTGGGAGTGTTTGACAGCAACCTGCTCAAGGACGTGGCGCATACCCTCCTCGGGTTGGGTGCCGAAAGCGCCATTGTGGTGCATGGCACGCCCGGGTACGATGAAGCAACCACGACTGATACGAACAAGGTTGCATTTCTGCGCTCGGGCGAAGTATCCACATTCACTGTCAAACCCTGGGAACTGGGATTTGCCAAGTCGACACCCGATGCGCTTAAAGGCGGTACTCCAGAGGAAAACGCCCAAATCACACTCCGAGTGCTCGACGGTGAAATCAGTCCCCGCTGCGATACCGTTCTGCTCAACTCGGGACTGGCGCTTCTGGCCGCAGGGAGAGTTGATGACCTGAAAGACGGCATCATCCTTGCCCGCGAATCAGTGGCTTCGGGAAACGCAAAGAAAGTGCTTGAGCGACTCAACCACCTCTCTCAATCGTTGGCGAAGGAGAAGGCGTGAACACCCGAAGGACAGGAACAATCCTGGACGAGATAGTCGCTCAGAAGATGGTTCGTCTAACGCTTCAGAAGGCAAAGACGCCTATCGCGAAGCTAACCGAGGAAGCGCAATCCGCGCCCGCACCAAGAGATTTCCTCCATGCTCTGAAGGAAGAAGGAAAAGTCTCCCTCATTGCAGAGGTCAAGAAAGCCTCTCCAGTAAAAGGCATACTGAGAGATTCCTTCGACCCCTCGCAACTAAGCCGAGCCTACCAGCGCGCGGGAGCATCCGCAATCTCCGTCATCACTGAGCAGGATTTCTTCCTGGGCTCACCTGACTATCTAACGCAGGCTCACGAAGCAGCTTCCCTGCCCATCCTGAGGAAGGATTTCATATTCGACCCGTATCAGGTCTATGAGTCCAGAGCCATCCGCGCCGATGCCCTGCTGATAATCGCCGGAATCCTCGAGGACAGTCAGCTTGCCGACCTTGCGGCACTCACCGCCGAGTGCGGCATGACCCCTCTTGTCGAGGTCCATGATGAAGAAGAAGTAGGGCGCGCCGTTGACTGCGACGCCCGCGTTGTCGGGATAAACAACAGGAACCTGAAAACGATGTCCGTAGACATCTCGACAACCGCCCGGTTACTCCCGCTTCTACCCAAGGAGACTACCGTTGTGGCGGAAAGCGGGATACGCTCACGCGATGATATGCAACTGCTTGAGTCGCTCGGCGTGGATGGAGCCCTCGTCGGTGAAGCGATTATGAGGGCAGCCGATGTCGAAAGCATGATCCGCCAACTGCTGGGGGAAGAGCAGCGGCCTTTGGCCGCAGAGCAGGAGAACAGGAGAACAGTTGAACAGGAGATAACTCCCTGTTCTCCTGCGGTCCACTGCTCTACTGCTCTACTCCCCCTGGTGAAGATCTGCGGTATCACCAATCTCGAAGATGCCCGGGCGGCGGTTGACTGCGGCGCTGATATGCTGGGATTCGTCTTCGCCCCCAGCGCGCGTTGTGTCTCGCCTGAAACGGTGGCGCGCATAACCAGCGCCCTGCCCCGGGGCATCACCAGGGTCGGCGTATTCGTCGACGCCCAACTCGAGCGGGTCGGCGAAATCGCCCAAATGTGTAACCTGGACCTTGCTCAACTGCACGGCTCCGAAACGAAGGACTACGCCCGGCGGCTAACCATCCCCTTCGTGAAGGCCTTCCGGGCGCAAGATGAGAGCGTGCTGAGCCGAATCGCTGATTTCGGCGCCGATACCTTTCTTCTCGATTCCTACCACCCTGACAAACCCGGCGGCACAGGCAGGAAGCTCGACCTTACCATAGCCGCCAGGGCGTCGCGACTCGGCCGAATGATACTGGCAGGTGGACTTAATCCTGACAACGTGGCCGAAGCAGTAATAAGGGCAAACCCGTACGCTGTGGATGTCTCTTCCGGGGTCGAACTCTCCCCGGGCAAAAAAGACCACGGCAAGATAAGAATGTTCATCACGGAGGCAAAGCGATGCGCGCGCAGGTGAGACAGTGGTACTTCGGCAAATTCGGAGGTCGCTTCATACCGGAGACTCTCGAGAGAGCGCTCTGCGAGCTCGATGATGCCTACCGGACGCTGCGGCGCTCGCGCGATTTCAAAGCCGAGATGAGCCAGCTTCTCAAAAACTACGTGGGCAGGCCCACACCCCTCTACCTCGCCGCCAACCTCACCCGCAAATGGCGAGGCGCGAAGCTCTACTTGAAGCGGGAGGACCTGAACCACACCGGGGCACACAAGATAAACAATTGCATAGGCCAGGCGCTGCTTGCCAGGTTCCTCGGCAAGAAACGAATAGTAGCCGAAACGGGGGCCGGACAGCACGGCGTCGCTGCCGCCACAGCCTGCGCGCTCCTGCGCATGCGCTGCACCGTCTACATGGGAGTTGTTGACATGGAGCGCCAGAGAGTGAATGTCGAGAGGATGCGGCTGCTCGGCGCGCAAGTGATACCTGTCTCATCAGGCTCGCAGACGCTCAAAGACGCCATTAACGAAGCTCTACGGGACTGGGTGACAAACGTTCGGACCACGCACTACATACTCGGCTCCGTCGTGGGCCCGCACCCCTACCCCCGGATGGTGCGAGATTTCCAGTCAGTTATCGGCAGGGAACTCAAGCGCCAGATGCGCAGGGCCGAGGGGAAACTGCCCGACGCGATAGTCGCATGTGTCGGTGGCGGCAGCAACGCGCTCGGAATATTCTACCCGTTCCTGCGTTCCGAGAGCGTGCGCCTCTACGGAGTCGAAGCCCAGGGCAGAGGGGCGAGACGCGGCGAGCACGCCGCAACACTCATGCTTGGGAGCCCCGGCATTCTGCATGGCACCTATACCTACCTGCTTCAGGACAAGAACGGGCAGATACTGAATACGCACTCCGTATCCGCAGGGCTCGACTACCCGGGCGTGGGCCCGGAACACAGCCACCTGAAGGAGACTGGTAGAGTCCACTACGCCAGCGCGACCGACGAGGAGGCCGTCTCTGCGTTTGAGGAGCTTTCCAGCACTGAAGGAATAATCCCCGCTCTTGAGCCTGCGCACGCCCTTGCATTTGCCCGCAAGCTCTGCCGCAAAATGGCAAAGGGAAAAATCGTCGTAGTCAACCTGTCGGGACGCGGTGACAAGGACCTTGAAACTGTCTCTCTATTTCGCAAAACAAGGAAAGCCCGGTGAACAGCATAGAAAAAGCGTTCAGAATCCTGAAAACACAAGGAAGATGCGCTCTCATCCCCTATCTCATGGCCTTCTACCCGGACGGCCCGACCTTCCGCAACCTGCTGCTTGCAGCACAGGACGCCGGCGCGGATATGATCGAAGTCGGCATCCCCTTCTCAGACCCCATCGCCGACGGCCCCACAATACAGGAGGCGGGCCAGAGGGCCCTCGCCGGTGGCGCCTCCCTCGGCAAAGCTCTTGAACTGCTTGCAGGCATGCGCAAGCAGATTTCAGTCCCGCTCGTTATCATGTCTTATGCGAACCTGCTGCTCCAGTACGGACTCGACAGGTTTTTCTCAAAGGCGCCCCGCGCAGGCGTAGGGGGAGTTGTCATACCGGACCTGATTCTCGAGGAAAGCGCGCCCTTCCGGGAAATGGCCGACAAGCACGGGATTGAACTGATTCAGTTTATTGCACCCACCACCGCGCCGGGGCGCCTCAAAGACACTGCCAACGCAGCACGGGGATTCATATATCTTATCTCTGTCACCGGCGTGACTGGTGCAAGACCGACTGAAGATTTCAGCCTCAAGCGACATATCGATTCTATTAAAAAAGTAACGGATGTGCCTGTCTGCGTGGGCTTCGGAATAGCAACTCCGGCGCAGGCCGCTTCGGTGGCGCAAATATCAGACGGCGTGATAATCGGCAGCGCCCTTATCGAGATTGTGAAGCGCAGTAGAGTCAACGCTGCAAAAGCACTCGCCAGATTCCTCAGAAGCGTCAGAAAAGCAATCGATGCTCAAGGAGAGCGAACATGAGAGTAATAATGGAAGAAGATGCCACATTGAAGGATGTCGGCCAGGTCATAATGCTTATCGAGAACAGGGGCTGCCGGCCCTTCGTCGTTCAGGATGGACAGACAAGAACCATTTGTGTCCCATCCGTCGATGACGACAGGCTCTTCGCACAGATAAGGGCGCTGCCGAAAGTGAAAGAGGTGCTCCCCTTCTCCAAGCCCTACCGCCTTGTCAGCCGAGAGTTCCGCCGCACCGACACAGTCATCGATGTCGGACAGGTGCGAATCGGCGCCAATGAGGTCGTTCTCATGGCAGGCCCCTGCTCCGTCGAGTCACGAGAGCAACTGCTCGAAGCAGCCGGTGAAGTCAAGAAGGCAGGAGCTAAAATCCTGCGCGGCGGGGCTTTCAAACCCCGCACATCTCCTTACAGCTTTCAAGGCCTCAAGGAAGAGGGCCTGAAGATACTCGCCCAGGCCCGCGAGGAGTTCGGCCTCCGAGTGGTGACTGAGGTCATGTCCCCGCAGCACGTGGAACTCGTCGCCAGCTACGCCGACATCCTCCAGGTCGGCGCCCGCAACATGCAGAACTTCAGCCTCCTCGAAGGACTTGGCAAAATTGAGAAACCGGTACTTCTCAAACGCGGCATGATGTGCACCATCGAAGAGCTGCTCATGTCTGCCGAGTACATTCTCTCGCACGACAACCATCGCGTCATCCTTTGCGAGCGCGGCATCCGCACATTCGAGCAGTACACGCGCAACACCCTGTTCGACGAGAAGATCGGCGGCAC
>DAOVDS010000379.1 GCA_030669415.1 bacterium | reverse complement strand
GCTGGCCCCCGAGATGGTGAAGCAACTGCCCAAAGTTAGGGTTACTGAGGAAGACCGCCGCGCCGTTCACGCTGCGATTCGCGCCAACATGAAGAGCAGAGAGGGCGAGCCCTACTCTGCCCGGTTGCTCGACAGCGATGTGAAGCGCATCGTGAAACAGGGCAAGTTCTGGCTCAATGCCAGGAAGGTGCCGGTTCCCGATGGCGTCAGGCTTGAGCTCACTGTCACACTCCGGCCGGTGGTGAAGGAAGTCCTGTTTGTTGACAAGCACGGGAAGGAAATCGGCGCATCCGAGGACGTGCTGCTCGAAATCATAACTGAGCAGGAGCGGCATTTCAGCAGGTACCTGCTCATGCACGACTGCGGCGTGATAGAGCAGTTCTACCGCGCGCGGGGCTATCCTTTCGCCAACGTTGAGGGCAAAGCCGAGTACTGCGCCGAGGGTGCTAAGGTCAAGTTCCTGGTGAGAAAGGGGCACTACATAGTCGTTCGCTCCATCGATTTCGAGGGCAACGAATTCTTTGACCACGACCAGCTCTACGCCAGGATACAAACCCGTGTCCAGACATTCTGGCGCAACATCTTCATAGTGCCGGATGCCAAGTACATACGCTCCGTTCTCGATGAAGACCTCAAGACCCTGCTCGCGGCATACCGCGACGAGGGTTTTCTTGATGCGGGCGTAGCGCTCAAGTCGGTCAGGTTCAAGGATAAGCAGGCCCGCGTAGCAATCACCGTTGACGAGGGGGAGCGCTACATTGTTGAGAGCATCTCGGTAAAGGGCAACACTGTTTTCAGCACAGAGGAGCTTGTCGAGAAGCTCGCCATGAAGCCGGGCGGCCCTTACCGCAGGGAGGACCGTGAAAAAGACGTAGATGCCATATCCGAGCTTTACGACCGCAACGGCTACCTCTACACCGTGGAGCCTGACATATCCTACGGCCTGGTGGGCAGCAAGGTCAGGCTGACCTACACCATCCACGAAGGCCCGCAGATATATCTTGAGAAACTGAGAATCGAGGGGAACTACAGGACGCGCGACCGCGTCATTCGCCGCGAGATGTCTGTCTACCCCGGCGAGAAGCTCGACAGGCGTGAATGGAACAAGTCCCTGCAGAGAGTCCTCAACCTCCAGTACTTCGAGGGCCTGCAGGTAACTGACGAGCCGGGCAGCGCGCCGGGCAGGAGAACGCTTGTCCTGAAGCTGACGGAGCGAAAAACAGGACAGATGCGGTTCGGCTTCTCCTACTCCACGGCGATAGGCCTGCAGGGTATCTTCGCGGTATCGCAGCCCAACTTCGATTTCAGGGACCTGCCCAAGAGCGTCGGGGACTTCTTCACCGGCAATGCGTTCGTTGGCGGCGGCACATCGCTGACCCTGACGTTTCAGCCGGGACGCGCGCACACCAACTACGGCATCGTCTACAGGGACCCGCACGTCATGGACAGTGACAACAGGTTGTCGGCGGGTTTGCATTACCGCGACTCCGAGTATCTTCGCTGGGACGAAAGGAAAGAGGGTTTTCACGTGGGCCTGGGCCGCAACCTGAACCGCAAGCTCACGGTTGACATGTTCTACCGTCTCGAGGCTAACACGCTTACCAACATCTCGCCATCCTCCCCTATCGATGTCTTCCTCTCGGAGGGCACCAAGAACCTGTCCGCCCTGAAGCCGGTAGTTACCTTCAGCAACACCGACTTCGACGTCCACGGCACCAGGTATTCCGGGTACTACGCCCAGGCGAGCTACGAGTATGCCGGCGGGTTCATGGGCGGCGAAGTGGACTTCTCCTCGGCCTCTGTAAGACTCGCCACGTACAGGAAGGTGTTCGAGGACGCCGAGGGGTTCAAGCACGTCCTGAGCCTCGAGCTCAGCGGCAACTGGAAGGAGCCGCACCACAACACGAAGATTATTCCCTGGTATGAGAGGTACTTCCTCGGCGGGCCCGGCACGCTCAGGGGTTTCGAGTGGATGGGCGCCGGCCCCAAGGAGGGGCGTGACTTCATCGGCGGCAGCGTCCGCGCCGCCGCCACACTCGAGTACTCCCTGCCGCTCCCAATCGACAAGAAGCACTTCCGGGGCGTCCTGTTCGTTGACACCGGCAACCTCGCAAGGGATGTCGATTCCTTCCTGCTGAGTGAATTCAGGCTCTCCGTCGGGTTCGGACTGCGAATCAAGGCGGCGAATATGTTTGTCTTTGTGCTGGACTTCGGCTATCCTTTAATCAGGTTCAGCGGTGATGAACGAAGGACGTTCCACTTTTCGTTCGGCACGGAATTCTGATATACTCAAAGAGAGGAGAAAGTAGAGCGGCGCGCTCCTCGCTCTACTTTCCACTTTCTACTTTCTATTTTCTCGCGCGGAGCGCGCGGAGGTACTGTATGAGGCGCATCGCTCTGTTGCTTACAACTGCCGTGACAGTAATGCTTGTGGTATTCGCTCCGACAGGCAGCCTGTATTCTCAGGACAGGAAGCCTGCCATCAAGATAGGGGTTGTTGACCTGAAGAAAGTCTCGGAGAGATTCGAGAAGTGGCTGGTCTTTGCCAAGAAGCTCGAAGATGAGAGCAAAGCTTCCAACGACAAGCTCGCGGTGATGGAGAAGGAAATCGCAAGGCTCCAGCAGATGCTGAAGAACCTGAAGCCGGGCAGCGAGAGCCACATGCAAACCCAGATAGAGATCAGCCAGAAGCAAATCGAGCTCAGGGGCTTTTTCGACAAGGAGCAGAGGCGGCTCAAGGCCATGGCGGAAAAGATGGGTGGCGAGCTCCTGAGGAACATCGAAGAGGTAATCAAGGAGTACGGCAGAGTGCACGGGTACACCCTCATAATCAAGAAAGAGGACCTGCCTGTGCAGGGCCGCGACTGGGACCAGCTTCGAAGCTACGTCAGCCGCAAGTCGGTGATGTACTACGACCCGAACATCGACATCACCGACGAGATAGTCAAGATTCTCAACAAGAAGCACAAGGTCAAGAAGGAAGACGACACCAGGAAGAAAAGCGAACCGCAGAAATAGGCATCTGCCATGAATGTCGGTGAGATTGCAGAGCTAATCGGTGGTACTCTTGAGAGAGGCTCCCCTGAGACGCAGATAACGGATGTGGCGGGCCTCTACGACGCTGGCCCCTGCGAAGTTGCATTCATCACCTCAAAGGGCTATCTCGAGGCCCTGAAGCTGACAAAGGCGGGGTGTCTCCTTGTGCCGGCTGACCTAACACTTGGCGGGGACGACCTC
>DAOVDS010000040.1 GCA_030669415.1 bacterium | reverse complement strand
TCCAGGGGAGAGGGAAAAGAACCGAAATGCAACAGGTAAAACTCTCGAAGCAGTAGAGATAAAGCAATCTCGTGGGCGGGCACTGCCCGCTCGCTGTAAGTCGTTGGTACGTAAAGGATTCATTTTACAGGTGCCTACATTGTCAGCGGTCGGTCAAAATAGTCCGCCGGCTAAATATCTGGAATAAAAAATCTGTGCAATCTACCGCTCGAATATCGGCAGGTACCCGAGGGGCACTTCGAGTATCAGCGCGCCGATGGAGGTGGAGAAGACATCTCCGTAGCCTGAGCCCCTCCATGCGCCATTGCCCTGCTGGCTCTGGAGCAGGAACTCGTAGGTCTTCGGGTAGAATGACTCCCAGTCCTTCCCTCCCGCATGCCACATCGCCTGCACGGCGTACATGTTCCCATACCAGTTCCTCCTCGCGGCGTTGAAAGGAACGGGTACGGCCGCAATGCGCTGGCGCATGACCTTGAGACCCATTTCAAGTTCCTTGGACTTGTAGACGCCCGCGGAGTTGAGCACGCTCACCGCGGCAGCAGTCAGGGTGTAGCTGTTGCCACTGCGGCTGTTGATAGTGTATTTGCAGCCGGTAGGTGTCATGCATCGTTTGATGTACTTGATGCCCTTGTTGATGACTGCCTTGGGGACGTTTATGCCTGCGTTGCGCGCGGCGCGAAGGGGCTGCACCACAGTTATCGTAACCGAGCCCTCGTCGGAAAGGTACCGCGAGTACGCGAGTGCGTGGGAGGGATAGTAGCCCCAGCCGCCTTCCTTGGTCTGCGAGTTGATAATCACCTTGCACGCTTTCTGGAGCGCGCGCTGCACGCGCTTCTGGTACTCGGGCGGGAGCGTGCCGTAAACCTCCGCGAGGAAAAGCGTGGCGTACCCGTGACCGTGCATGCGGCAGTGGTTGTCGTCGATATAGCCCCACTTGTCTTGCCTGCCGAGGATGTACTGGAGCACCTTCGCGACCTGCTCACCGTAGGGCCCGCGGTTGTAGCCGTTTCCATTGCCCAGCAGCGCAAGGCCGGCCAGCGCGCTGTTGGCCAACTGGTAGCTTCTGCCGAACGAGCCATCCTGGTGCTGCTGGGTCTTGATGAATTCGAGGGCCTTTGCAATCGCGCTGCGGGTGGCAGGCGAGACCGCGTCAATCCTATCCTTTTCCTGGGCATGCAGGCCGCCGCCCACGAGGCAGCACACAAGCACAAGCACCACCACGGTCACGAGCCAGTGCGTCGTCTGTCTTGCCACTTTACCCCCTTCAATACACCCCGCGGGCCAACTCCCGAGCCGGGCCCGCACCGCGCTGCAGGCAGCCTACCTCTCGAATATCGGCAGGTATCCCAGCGGCGTCTCCAGCATGAGGGCTGCAATGGAAGTGGAGAAGGTGTCTCCGTAACCCGAACCCCACCCGCCGCGCGCGCCGCTCCAGGAGCCGTTACCGCGCTGGGACTGCAGCAGGTATTCATAGGACTTCGGATAGAACGACTCCCAGTCCTTGCCTCCGGCCTGCCACATGGCCTGCACGGCGTACAGGTTGCCATACCAGGGCCACTCCGAAGCATGCAGCGGGACTGTCACGCTGGCGATGCGTTTGCGCATGAAGTTGAGGCCCATCTCAAGCTCTTTGGACTTGTAGACGCCGGCGGAGTTGAGCACGCTCACGGCGGCCGCCGTCAGGGTGTAGGTCTTACGGCGGCTGTTGAGCGTGTACTGGCAGCCATCCTTTGTCATGCACCTCTGTATGTATTTCACTCCCTTGTTGATTGCGGCCTTCGGAACGTTTATGCCGGCGTTGCGGGCCGCACGCAGCCCCTGCACGACTGTTATCGTGATGGAGCCCTCGTCCGACATGTATCGCCTGTAGGTGAGAGTGTGCGAAGGGTGGTACCCCCAGCCGCCTTCATTGGTCTGCGAGTCGAGGACTACCTTGCACGCCCTCTGCAGGGAACGACGCACGCGCTTCTGGTACTCGGGCGGGAGCATTCCGTACACTTCGGCAAGAAACAGCGTGGCATAGCCGTGCCCGTGCATCCGGCAGTGGTTGTCGTCGATGTAGCCCCACTTGTCCTGCCTGCTCAGGACGTACTGGAGCACCTTTGCGACCTGCTCGCCGTAGGGCCCGCGGTTGTATCCGTTCCCGTTGCCCAGGAACGCGAGCCCGCACAGCGCGCTGTTGGCCAGTTGGTAGCTTCTGCCGAAAGAGCCATCCTGATTCTGCTGGGTCTTGAGGAATGCGAGGGCCTTGGCTACTGCGGCCCGCGTGTCGGGGCTGACCGCGTCAACGCCGCGGGGACGCTGCTGAGCCTGGAGGTCATCTGCGCCAGCCAAGAGAGCAGCAACCACCGCGCCCGCCGTTACCACCGTTAGAATCCAGCATGCTGTTCGTCCGTTCACTTGCACCTCTCCGAGTGAACTGCTGCGCCGTCAGCGCCGGCACAATCAGTAACAGCTCCGGTCAGATACCTATCTTCCGCTTCCGGGCCGCGGCTTAGTCAACTGCCTGTAGTAGCCTTCGAGCAGCTTGCGGTACTTCTCCGGGAACTCTTCCCTGGAGCCGGACTCGACATCTTCCTTGTCAACGTGCCCCGGGAGGTGACCCCAGCGGTTAGCCGCGGAACCGCCCTTCGCACGCCAGGGGATGGCCTTATCTTCCTTGCCGACCTTCTGCAGTATCTGCTTCTGCCGCTGGGAGTTGGGCTGCGCGGGATTGCTGCGGCTCGGGTCGGTCATCTTTTTCTGCTGCTGACCAGGTTTCTGTCCCGGCTGCTGCTTCTGTCCCGGCTTCGGCTTCTGTGACGATGATGACTGCTGCTGCGCCTCTTCCGCCTTCTTAATCAGGTCATCAAGCAGGTCGAGGACTTCCCTCTGCTTGTCCTGGGTCTTGGTGCCGGGGTCTTCCTTGACAAGCCTGCGCTCAACCGCCTTCATCTTTCCGGCGATCGCTTCGAGCGGGTCCTGCTGCTCGCTTGCCCGGCCGCTGGGATTCTCTTCTTCCTTTTCCTCCTTGTGGCGCTTCCACGCCCTCTTGAGCATATCGAGCTCGTCTTCGTCGGCGCCATCCTCCTCGGGTTCGCCCTCTTCGGGTTTCGCCTGGTCGCCAGGCCCCGGCTCTTCCTGCGCGACAGCCTGGGCGCTTACGCACACCACCAGCGCAAGAACCACGCCGAGCGCCACAATCACCAACAGGTATCTCATCCTACACCTCCGTGAAAATCTCCGATTTTCAAGTAAGTAGAGCAGTAGATAGTTGTAAGGAGATTTTCACTGCTCTACTGTTCTACTATCTACTTTCCCCCATTATCTTCCGGGACCAGGCCGCTGCGGCCTCTGTTGCTGCTGCTCCAGCAGGCCCTGGCGCATCTTCTCGGTCATTTCCGTCACCCTGCCCTGTCTGTGAGCAAGGCGGTTAATCATCTTCTTCTGTATGAGGTTGGGCTTTTCGCCTGTCTGCTTCAGGGCCCTGTGGACTTCCTTCGTTTTCTCGTGAATGCTGCTCTCCATCTTGCGCAGCATCTTGAGTTCCGCCACCGGCGGGATGAGAGGCTGCTTTTTGCCCCCGCCGCCCTTGCCGCCGCCGCCTTTTTTCTTCTTTTTCTTCTTCTGCTCCTTCTGGAGGGACTTGACGAGGTCTTCGAGCTGGGCGACAATCTCGCGCTCCAGAAGCTGAGTGTACTTGCCAGTGTCTTCCAGGCTGAGGAGCTCCGCGACATCACTCATGTCGGATGCGACGTTGCGAAGCACGCCGCCGTAGACGTAGGCTTTCTCTTCCTCGAGCTTCTTGACAATCACCTGGCATCTTTTCTTCAGCTTGGTCTGCGCCTCAGTCATCTTTCGAAGCTCAATGCGCTCGACTCTGCTGAACTTCCCCTCTTCGAGCTTCTTCGCATTGAGTTCAATCGTCTTGCCGTTTATGTCCTTCTGAATGGCAAGCACCTTCTTGAGCTCTTCTTCTATCTGCAGCAGTTCCTCAAGCTGGCGCAGGTTTTCGAGTTCCGCCTCGCGGTCTTCGAGTTCCTTCTTCGCCTGCTGCAGGTTCTCGAGCGCCTTCTGCTGGTCCTGCTGCGCTCCGCCCGGCTGCTGCTTGCCAAGCTGCTGTTTGGCGCCTTTCATATTCTGGCCCGCCCTGCGCAACTGCCTGCTTGCGCTCTGCTGCTGCGGGCTTTTCTGCTGGCTTTCCTCGACCTTCTTTGCAACCTGGTCGGTCTTTTTCTTGAGCTTCTCCTGCTCGCGGGCGAGCTTTTCCATCTGTTCTCTTTTGAGTCTCTCAAGCTCCTTCTGTTTCTGCTCCTCGAGAGCCTTCTTCGCGTCCGCAAGCTGCTCCATCGCCTTCTGCTGGGAGCTTTTCGCCCCCTGGCTCTGCTGGCCGCCCTTCTTGAACTGCTGCCCCGCCTTGCTCATGCTCCGCGAGGCCCCCTGGGTGCTCTTGGAAGCCTGCGCGGTCTTCGACTGCGCCCCCTGCGGGCTGGACTTGGACATCTGCCCCAGCTTCTGGCCCAGTTTCTGCGCCTGCTTGGCAAGCTGCTCCTGATTGCTGGCGGCTTTCTCGCCGGGTGTCTTCTTCTTCATCTGCTGGGCAAGTGCTTCCTTCGCCTGGTCAAGCGCCTTCTTGGCGTTCTCGAGCTCCTTCATCGCCTCCTGCTGCGTGCGCTGTGCAGGCTGGCCTTTGCGCTCGGCAAGCTGCGAGGAAGCCTTGTCCATGGCCCCGGTCGCCTTCTGCATGGCCTTGGACGCATTCTGCAGGCCCTTTGAGGTATTGCCCTTGGTGTTCTTCGAGGCGTTCTGCATGTTCTTCTGCAATTCGGAAGAACTCTGCCCGAGGTTTTTCTGCTTGTCGGACAGGCGGTCCATCTGCGCGTGCCTGCCTTTTGCAAGCGCATCCTTGGTGGTATTATGCAGGTTTTTCTGCTCCTTCATAAGGCCTTCAAGCGCCTTGGCCGCCTGGTTGAGAGCCTCCATCATGCGGCTGTCGGCATCTTGTCCTTCCCGGGAGGGGTTTTCCTGAAGGCCGCGCTGCTTCTGTGTCAGGTTGTCAAGCTCCTTCATCGCATCTTCAATATCCTTGATGCGCTTCTTCACATCGGAGACGCCTTTGGTCTCCTTGTGCAGGTCCCTCTGTTTTTCTTCGAGCTCCTTTATCTTTCTGATGTTGTCTTTGACTTCCTTGAGCTCGTCAGTCAGGTTCTTCCTGTCATACTGCTTTCCGACGAGGTAGTTCAGAAGCTCCATGAGGTCCTTCACCACCTTCTTGGACTTGCTGTGAGCCAGAAAGCCTTCGCCCTTCTTGAGGGCTTCTCGAATTGCCTTCATGTCCTCGAGCAGCAGCTTTTCTCGCGCCGTCTTCCAGGCTTCTCTGAGCTTCTTCGCCTCGTCGGGCTGCTTGTCTTCAATTTTCTTTGCCAGCTCCTGCATCACACCTTCGAGCTGCTCAAGCTGCTTTCTGGCTTCTTCCTGCCTGCGAGCCAGTCTCTCGTAGTCGGGGTCCACCTTCTTGCCGGAGTCATCCTGCGCAGCCACCCAGGACAAACCGAACACCAGGCAGAAGACCACTGCCATGACAGCCGCCAGGGGCTTCAAACCTCTTGCCATTTCAAACCCTCCTGAGGAAATAGAGAATCCTCCCGCTCATTAACCTATACTCTCGAACCGCTGCGGGTGTTTGACCCCAACTGCTGAGATTCCTACTATTTTTGACCACAGGAAATCGAGGTTGGTTCCCCCTATTCTCGTAGCCTGCAATAAAATGAGCTGCGACTCACACATCGTGCGCTGTTACCGGCTCTTATTTCTTTTGCTTCTTCCACCAGTCTTCCCAGCGCGAGGCAGCCTCGCCGCGGCTGCGCGCGGTGCCGACCGGGTCAAACCCGAAGCTCTGTTTGGTCAGTTTCCGAAGCTCCTTGATAGAGGCCTTTCGCGTAGCCGCGTCGGCGTGGCGCAGGAGGGGGATAAGCTGCTCAATCCGCTTCTCCTGCTCAGGTGTGAAGGAATCCCCTGTCCTCAGTTTCCTGCCTATAGCCTTGTGGATTTCAGTTTCATCATCAAAGAGTCTGCGCACCATCTGAATGACCTCGGCGAAGTCAGCCATTCTCTCAAGCTCCTTGATTATGTCGCTGAGCTCCTTGACAAGGCCCGCCTGTTTCTTGTATATGGAGTCGAACTCCCTCTCGTAGCCGCCCTGGGGCTTCTCCTTGCGCAATTTGTAGATGCTTTCGGCCAGTTCCGGCGATACCCGCTGCGCCAGGTCCCCGAGGCGGGCATTAAGCCCGCTCCACATCTCATAATCATCCTCTTTGTAGAGCTTGTTGGCACGCGCGCCCTCGATAATGGCTGTAAGCTCCTCGACGCAGCTTTCCAGCTCCCTGGTAATTTTATGCTGGTCGAGCTCGCCGTTGAGCAGTTCGCGCTGCAAGTCCTTGTCTATCGCCGCCGCGAGCGCCACCTTCCCGCTGACATCGCTGACATCGTCCATGCAGCGCGTCTGCGTGCGCTTGATGGACTTCAACCTGTCCTTGAGTCTCACGAGCCTCTCATGGTACGCCTTGCGCAGTTCGTCCGCCGTCACTATGGCTATCTTCCACTTCCGGCTGCGCCCGGGCTGAGGCTGGCCGAGGTTGCTGAAGTCGCGTGACTGGCCGTAGTAGATTACCGTGTCCCCGATTTTCGCCTGCAGGGGCTCGAGGTTGAAGTCGTAGTCGAACTCGACTTCCCTCTCGCCCTTTACCTGAATCGGCTTGCCCTCGCTGTCAGTAAATACCAGCTCCTGCTCGTCCGGTTCCCCGACCTGCTCGCTTTCCCTTATCTTGTAGAACTTGAGGGCGGCATCCTTTATTCCGTACTCGTCCCTGATGCTCAGGCTCAAAGGCAGTACGGCGTTGGGAGTCATCATGTTGTTGCGCGCGGGCTTGACTATCTTCACCAATGGCGGCCTGTCATCCACCACGCGCAGGCTGTAGGTCACAGGTTTGTGGTGCGAGAAGTTGTCGAACCCGTCCGTGTCAACCAGCTCGAAGGCATAATGGCCCGACTTCTTGGCGAGGAACTTGCCGCGGAATATCTTGCCCTCCTCGATTTCCTCGCCCTGCCAGGTGCCTTTACTGTCTACAGGCTCTATCGCATCGCTGCCGGCCGTCAGCTTGGCAGTTTTGAGAAGGTTGTTTGCGGTAGCCACGAACTCGACCAGCGTACCCGCCGGCACACGCACATTGCCGGTCAGTACCGGCTCGCCTCTGGGAGTATCCGTAAGCCCGGTGTACTCGGGGTATTTCAGCCAGAGTCGCAGGTCTTCAATATGGGGTCTTATCTTCACAGCAACGCGGTAGCGCCCTGTCCGGGCGTCACCCCCCTTAGCTTCAAACCAGAACGCCTCGTTCACGTTCTCGAACGTCTTCTTGAAGCTCGAGGTGCCGTACTTGAGCATCAGGCTGTCTTCCCACCCGCTCTGCGACTCGAACATGGAGGAAATCGTGACCGTGGATGGGTGCTCTTTCCCCACCGATTCCACCTTTATCTCGACATCGTCTCCCTTGGCCACGGTACGGACGAGGTCCACAACTTTCAGCTTGTTGTACTTGGGCCACTGTGCCGCGGAAAAGGGCGTCAGGTAGCGCTTCAGATAGAGCGAGGCGAACGCCGGCTTGGAGATGGCGAACCCGCCGACGAGGATGATGAACATGACTGCAAGAAGCCAGAACCTCGCAACCGGACCCGCGGAGAATACTCCGCCGAAGTGCCTGTGTTTCGCATCCTGCTCAGTCTCGATGATAAGGGCTTCCACAAGCTCCGGCGAGTTGAAGAACCCTTCGTCCGGCCCCAGCCTCGCGAGCTGCACGGTGCTAATCAACCGGTCGTTCAGGTCGGGGAATCGCCGTTCGGCAGCTATGGCTACCTGGTCATCGGTCATTCGTCCCGCAAGAGGCAGCAGCAGCGAGCGCCACAGCGTCACCGCAAGGATGCCGGCGCAAAGCACGGTGAGAATCAGCCGCAGCGCGCCCGGCAGCGGTGTTGCCCAGTCGAAAAGGAAGGTCAGGACCACCAGCAGCCCCAACACGACGAGAATTCTTGCCAGACCTTCCAGCGTAACCAGCGCGCGCAGCTTGCCGCGCAGCCCCCTGAGCCTGGCTTGCACGATTTCAGGAATCATGTAAATCACCTCCGGTGACCCGCCTACGGCGGGAAATCCTAATTTCTAAATCCTAAATCCGAAACAAATCCCAAACACGAAATTGAAAGCACTAAACCTGCAAACCGGTACGTTTCGTATTTCGTGTTTCGCATTTCGAATTTCCGCAGCTCCGCCGCGGCGTTACCTCTGAAAAATCGGCAGGTAGCGCAGCGGAATCTGCAGTATCAGAGTCGCCATCGCGGTGGCGTAGTTGGGCCCCACGAGGTCCTGCCACCTGCCGTCAGTGTACTGGTAAGTCACAAGCTCTTTCTTGAGCCTGCCCCAGTAGTCGGACCACTTCTTGCCGCCCGCCTGGTACATGGCCTGCACGGCGTAGTACTGGCCGTAGAGATACTCGAAGCTGTGGCGCATCTGGTTTTCCACAACCCATTTCGGCCTCTGGGCAACAACGTAGTTGCGGTACAGGTACCTTATGCCCCGCTGCACCTCTCTGCCGGAGTACTCGCCCGCGCCCTGGAGGGCGGTCACACCCGCCGCGGTTAGCGCGTGAGAGGTCCTCGACATTGTGCGCATCCCCCTGTCGTCGTAAATCTGGTAGTAGAACGCGCCGCTGGGTGCCGCGCTTTTCTTGACGTACTTAATGGCGCGTTCTATCGTTGCCACCGGCACCGCGATGCCCGCGTTGTGGGCCGCACGCAGAGCCATCACCTGGCATACTGTAATAGACAGGTCCGAGTCCTGCGAGTCGGGCTTGTAGCGCCACGCGCCCTGGGCGTTCTGCGCCCGCACAATAGCCTCAGTGGCGCGGCGCAGTTTCTCGCCCACATCCCTGCCGCCGCTCATGCCGTAGACCTCGGCCAGGAACAGCGTGGCAAAGGCATGGCTGTACATGCGGCTATCGCCGTAAGTGATGTAGCCGTTCATATCCATTGTGGAGAGAATGAAACGCAGCCCTTTCTCCACGTTCTCGCCGTACTTGCCCCTGCCGGGGAAATCTCCGTGCGCAAGAAAGCTCATGCAGGCCAGCGCGGTTGCCCCGACGTGCTTGTCTTGGGCGCCCATTAGCCTGTTGTTCACCTTGCGGCCAACCCAGTCTTTCCAGGAGCCATCCTTCTCCTGGTGCGCAGCCAGGTATGCCAGGCCTTTCTCAATAGCCCTGCGCGTGCCGGGGTCAAGCTCGGTAACCACGGGCTCGACATAGTCGGGCTCGCCGGTAATCTCGTCCGCCATCAGCACTACAGGAAGCAGGAAGAGTATCCCGGCGAGGCACAGCAAGCGAAGCACGCTACCCGTGCCTGAATTGCCGCCTGCCCTGCTCACCCGCAGTCTCACCACTACTTCTCCCGCCCCTTGCCGTAGGCAGTCAGCTTGGACCTTCCCGTAACCACGAGGCGTCCGCCCGTTTCCAGGAGGTTGCCCGGCTCGCCGCTGGAGCCTCCCAGGCGCCAGGCATCTGTGCAAATCAGCTTCCCGGAGTCCAGCGAGAACCGGTGAACCCCGTCCGGGCGCGGCACCAGCACCTGCGAGCGCGTTACCAGGCCGCGGCCGCCGTTTCTCAGGATGCTGAAGGGCTTTGAGAGCCACCTGGCCTTTCCCGTGTGAAGCCCAATCGCGGCCATCCTCGCGCCGCCGAGAATCGCCTTCTCGTCCACAACTCCCAGCA
This sequence comes from bacterium, assembly GCA_030669415.1. Taxonomy (GTDB): domain Bacteria; phylum Planctomycetota; class SKW154; order SKW154; family DAOVDS01; genus DAOVDS01. Next base: position 10,119 of record DAOVDS010000040.1, on the reverse strand, counting down.
GATACCGAAACTGCGCCCGCTGCCACGAATAGCTGTAACGCCAGAGCGTCTTGCCCGTCGCGGTATCGAATGCGTACACGTACTCGGAGTCAAGCGGCGCCACTACCAGCACGCCGTCTGAGACGACGGGCGGACAGTTGGCCCACACGATGGTTCGCATCTGTGCGTAATAGTGCCGCGCGGCCTGCAGTGGAATCTGGTCGTAGCTGGCAGCCCAGCGCACCTCGCCGCTGCGGGCATCCAGCGCGAAGATGGCGCCCAGGTTCGTGCAGCAGTAAACTGTCGGCCGGTGCCCGCCTGCGCAGGCGAGCATGGTTGAGAGCGGCCCGCGGGCGTCATAGCCGAACATGGTGAGCTCGGTTCCGTTGGCGCAGAGCGGTCTGACCCATTTCATCTCGCCGGTAGCGGCGTCAAACGCCGCCACATGGCTGCCCGCAAGCGAGCCGCGGGTCTTTATCTCGGCTATCAGCATCCCGTCAAACAGCACCGGCGCACTCGGGATGGAGAACCACTTCCCGGCGAAGTGCTTGCTGAACTTCGCGCCCTTGTGAAGCATCCACTTCAGCTTGCCGGTCGAGCGGTCGAACGCGCAGAGCGTATAGCGCGCCACCGCCGCCTTAATCAGGATTCCATTGTAGTCCTCGCTCTTGGACACCTTGTATATGAGGTTCGCGTAGACGCTGCTCTCGGTCACGGTCGGTGCAAGGCAACTGTCCGTGCAGGGGAAGAACTCGGCCCCTCCGGGGCTCGAGAGCTCCATAAGCAGCCTGCCCGTGCGCAGGTCAAAGACGTTGACGCCGACTTCGGTCCCGGTATAGACTCTGCCGTCATAAACGACAGACTGGTAGCGATAGTCGTCATTCCCTGGCGTGACCACCCGCCGGCGCTCACTGCGCTGGAACCTGCCCGGCTTGGAGCCCCGCTTCATGCTGCGGGCCCCCAGCAGGCTCCCGCGCCAGGAAACGGCCTTGAAGCGAGCCACGCCGGCGCAAACGCCCGCCCGGTCAAACCCGCCTCCGGGCACACCGTCCAGACACGTGCGTCCCCTGACTTCCTCCCTGGCGTGCTTTGCGCGCTTGAGAAGCTCGACCAGCCGGGACAGCCTGTACCTGGCTGCCTGTGCCACCTTGGCGCCGTCGCCTGCGCGCAGGTCACCCAGGTAGCGCCTTGCACGCGCGTGGCGCCCGGAGTAGTAACAGTACCACGCCGCGCGCATCAGCACCAGGTCACGGTTCAGATCGGTATCCGGGCACCAGGAGAGCAGCCTGTCGAGATGCCCGGTTGCGCTCTCGAAATCGCCGCTCTCGGCGCTGATTGCGCCAAGCAGGCTCAGCGCATCATCTGTGCAGCTTGACAGGGGATACTTCCAGACGAGTGTTTCGAGCTGTTTCGCGTCAACAGCTCTGGCCGCGGCTTCATAGGCCCGCAGTGCCCCCGCATCGTGGCGGATTCGGTACACTTCCCGGGCACGCGGGCAGAGCTTGACCATCCTCTCGCGCAGGAACCTCCCGGCACTTATGAGGATTCCGTCCGAGTTGCGCACAAGCTTGCCTGCCGTGCGCCCCAGCAGCGTCTCGTAGAGCCTGACAACTTCGTCCCACCTCTGCTCGCTCTGCGCACTGTCCAGGCGGGCGAGGCCGGCCCTCAGGTCAATCTGGTTGGGAACCCTGAGGCAGTTGGCGCTCTCCTTCTGCGGCGGCTCCTGGCCCAGTGCAGGATTCAGCATCAGGGCAATGACAACCGCCCCGAGAATCACCGCAGCCTTTGGCAAGAATACAGTCCGCCGTACGGCGGACAGAAGGTCAGAATACAGGTTCCTGCATTCTGCGTCCTGTATTCTGTGTCCTGTATTCTGCATTCTTATCTCTATACGAGCTTCCTGAGCTTTCGGCCAATCCACTCGGTGGCGAGCAGCGCCACGAAGAGGATTAACACCCACGACTTGTCCCAGAGCCTGTCTTCGCTCACTTGCGTATCGATTGTCTCGATAATCTCCTCGACATTGTCCGGCACCTCGTCAAGCTGGTGAATCTCGAAGTACTTGCCTTTCTTGGAGAGCTTCGCCATGAGCTTGAGAAGCTCCCTGTTGGTCCTCGGGTCTTTTCGCTCCAGCACGGGAACTTCCACATTGAACGTGGTGAAAGCCTGGCCCTTCTCAGGGTCTTCGGCGCCGGTCCCTATCCAGAGCTTGTGCCAGCCGAGGTGCCTTACGGCAAAGGAGCCCGTGTAGGTCCCCGGGTTGTTGGGGTTGAGCGTCAGTTCCAGCGGCGAGTCGGTCCCGTCCGGCGTGCGCAGGTTGACTTTCTTTTTCTCCTCGGTGGCGGGCCTGAGGTCCCTGTCCCTGAAGAGTGCGGTGATGTTCACCTGCTCGTTGAGAAGGTATGCGGGCTTGTCGGTCGAAATCGAGTGGTGCTTGGTCTTGCCCAGCAGGATTCTCGTCGAGAGGAAGCGAATCGCCTGCGACCAGAACCGGTAGAAGTAGATGTCCCCCACACCGGCCCTCCAGCGCCAGGTGGAATCCACGCCGACGTACATCGCGTCGCCGCCGCCTGTGTTCATGTAGGCGATAAGAGGCCTGCGCTGGCGCTTATCGTTCTTGTCCTTCGGGTGGACCGCAAGCACGACAGTTCCCGGCTTGGCCTTTCTTGCGGGATACCACCAGTAGAATCCGGGCAGCGAGTTGGACTCGCGCCGGTCGTTGTCTTCCCACAACTCGATGTTGGCCTGCTTGTCGGACGTAAGCCTTACGATTGAGTGTTCCTTGCCCTCCGCCGTCAGCTTCAGGTGATAGACCGTCGTCTTGGGCTCGCTCCAGCGCCATATCTCACCCGGCCCGAGCCGCTCCGAGAGAACCGGTATCAGGTCCTCCAGCGGCGTGTCGCGATAGCAGTCAGGCGAGAAGTTCTCGCCCGCCATGAAGAGCACCCCGCCGCGCATCTTCTGGGCGAACTCCTTTATCCACTTCATCTGCTCCGGCGATATCGGCTGGCGGGGGTGCGAGGGGTCAATGTCGCCGAGGATTATCACATGGTAGTTCTCGAACAGCTCGGTCCTCGTGACGGGGAACTGCGCGAGGGGGTCAACACCGGGAGAGGATTCCTGGGGGAAGCCCTCATCCGCGGACTGCAGCAAGCACTGCACCTTCATGGTCTCGTCGCGAATCAGTGCGTTCTTGAGGTACCTATACTCCCACCTCGGGTAGCAGTCAACGTAGAGGACCTTTATCTTCTCATCGACGACCTTGAGCTGGTGCGTGAGCTTGTTGTTCTCCTTGAACTGCTCGCCGGGCTTCACCTTGAGCTCGATAACGACCTCGAACTCGCCCTGCTTCTCAGGCTTGTAGCTGAGGCAGTCGCGCTGCACCAGGTTGTGGCCCTTGAGCTTGATTTCCTTTGTCTGCTTGACCTCATCGCCGAACCTCAAGGTGGCCGTGACGTTCTGGCCCTCGTAGCCGCGGCTGCGGAAGATGATATTGAAGTTTATCTTGTCGTTTACGAGCACGACGTCGCGCGCCTCGAGGTTCACCAGAGCTATGTCCTTGGGCTCTTCGGGATTGCCCACGCCCACGGTGTAGATGGGTATGTCCTTGAGGCCCGCGGCCTCGGCCACCTGCTCGGGCTTGAGCATTCCGCGGTTGTTGCGCCCATCGCTTATGACAATCACGCCCGCTATCCGCTGGCCCTTGAGGAAGTTGAGCGCCTCATTGAGCGAATCGCCCAGCCTGGTCTCCGGGCCGTTTGCCTCGAGCGCATCAAAGGGCTTCTCCTGCGCCTCGACGTTCTCGCCGCCCGCGGCCACCATGAACTTCTCGCCCTTGTCCCCCTCGCCGAAAAGCCGGATGCCGGTCGAGAATGTAAACACCTTCAGAGAGTTCTTCTCAAGCAGACGGTTCGCAAGGTCCACATCCTCACGAGCCAGCATCGCCTTCACTATGTCCAGGCGCTTCATCCCGGCGATTTCGCTTTCCGCGACGCTCACCGCGGACGCGAGCGTCGATATCTCGGCCATGTCGCCGTATATGTCCTTGAAGCTCATCGAGAGCGACTCGTCGACAAGCACAATGACGTAGGATTCGCGCACCTCGCTCATCTCTGTCGAGATAACCGGCTCGAACAGCACAAACAGCACCAGCAGGATAATCGCCACACGCACCATGCCCAGGAATACCTTTGCGACCGGGCCGGCGATACCTGTCTCGCGCTTGTAGATAATCCAGGCGATGGCGATTATGGCCAGAACCAGAAAGACCACAATCCACGCCTCCGGCATCCCGAGCCACTTGAACCGGGTGACCTTGGACAGGCCGGTCGATTTCACCTGAGCAACAAGGTCGCACAAATGCAAGTCCACCGCTTTCTCCCTTCAGGCCTGAGGCTTGAGGGTTGGGGCCCTTATGCCTCACGCCTCACGTCTCAAGCCTATTTCTGACGTTTGCCGAAGCGCTGCGCGAGCAGGCTTTCAACAGCAAGCAGAGCCAGCACGGAGTATATAAGGTACTTCCAGAACTCGCGCCCGCCTGCCTCATCAGCTCCCTTTGTGATGTCCTTCTTCCTCACCTCGCTGTAGTGCTTGATTTCAGGCTTGGGGTCGAGCGTCGGCATGGCCTCCTGCAGCTCCGACTGCACGAGCTTCGTCATGTCGCTTTCACCAGGATTGTCGCTGTCACCAGTATCCACGTTCACGGCGAAGTTCTCGGTACGCTCGGCAACTCCGGGCACATTCTGCCTCCCGGTGAAGGCAACCCTGTAAATTCCCGCCGTATCCGTTTCCTCGTGCGCAAGCAGGAAGCGCGTATCATCCTCATCTTCTTCCTTCAGGCCACCTTCCTCTTCACTTATCTTGCGGAGGTTCTTCGGTATCGACTCGCCCGTCGGAGGAACAATGTAGACCTCGCTGGCCCACTCGCTCATTGAAAGCAGCCTCTGGTAGACCTCGCCCACCATGTAGTTCATCTTCCTCTTGGAAGACTGCCCCAGGTAGGACAACGACTCGCCAAGAAGTATCGGGAAGAACTGGTACTTGTTCCAGTTGTTCCACTTGTTGGCAGGCTCGTCACCGGCGCAGTTGGTCACAAGAAGCACCCTGCCATCACCGAAGCGCTTCTCTACAACCGCTATCGTCTTCTTGTCGTCAGAGTACGTTATCAGGACAATCGTGTCCTGCGAGCCCGCGGGCAGCTCGTTGGCGTAGTACAGGAACGTCATCGGGCGCCTCAATGCCTGCTTCCAGTTCTCGAAGAACTGCGTTATCGGGTGGTCGTAAGTCTCGATGTTAAGCGACAGCGGCGTCATGCCCTCCCTGTCGCCGGCGACATCTATGAGCCTGACCGGCAGAAGGCCCTTGCCCTCGTTGTAGAGAATCAGGTTGTATCTCTCGGGTATGACCATGTCCCCCAGGAACATGAGCAGCGAGCCGCCCTCCTCGACGTACTTCTGGACAGCCGACGCCGCCTCCTGCGTCAGGTCGGGCAGGTTCGCAAGGACTATGACATCGTATCTGCGCAGCTTCAGCACGGGCTGCGAGCCCTGCATCTCGTCCTCGAATCTCATGTGCGTCCAGTAGTCGGCCCCGAAGGGGGAAACCTTGTGCCCTTCTTCGTCTGAGAGGCCGGCCTCGAAAAACGCCTTGAGGTAGTCTATCTCGCTTTCCCACGCGCTCGTCGACGGCCTGCCATCCACCACGAGGATGTTGACCTGCTCGCGCACGTTTACCGCCAGGTACGCCTCGTTGTCCGCGCCGAGCGGGTCCGTCTTGGCGCTCACCCGCACGTGGTGATAGCCCTTGTCCTTGAACTGGTAGGAAAAGGCCACCTTCTGCGGCACTCCCGGTTCGAGCTGCACAGTGAGCCTCTTCTGGCGCAGGTCATCCACCATGAGCTCGACAACCACGTCGCGGAACCTGCGCTTCGAGAAGTTCGTCAGCGTCGCCGAGAAGCTCACCGGTATGTCCGTGCCGACAAGCGCGTGGTCGCAGGACAGCTCGGTTATCGCGAAGTTCGGCGCCTCCTCTTCTCCCATATCAAGGACCTGCAACTCCGCCTTGTGCTTGACAAAGGCATCGGATATCTTCTTGAGATGCTTGGCCTCCACCACCCCCTGCCTTGCCCAACTGTTGAACTGGCAGTCGGTCAGCAGGAAGACGGCCTTCTCCTCCTTGGCCTCCCCGTCAGGCGGGACATCCTCGAACTTGGCGAGGATATCCACCACCTTGTCCAGCGTCTTGGGCACGTCGGTGGTCTTCCACGACGGCCTTATCTCATTGATGTCGGCAAGCACGGACTTCCTGTCACTTTCCCCGCCGACCGTTATTGGCGTCTCATACAGCGGCTCGGGCGAGCTGTTCATAAGCAGGATGGATATCCTGTCCCCGCTCTCGAGCTTCTCCGCAATTGACCTGGCGTACTTCACGGCGCGCTCAAGCGAGGTCGTGGGGCCCGTCTTGTAGCCCATGGAGTATGAGTTATCTATCACTATCACCCAGTTCCTCGTCTCTTTGAGTAGTCGGATAATGCCCGTCGCCTTCAGAAGCGGCCTCGCTATCGCAAGCGCGAAAAACAGCACAATCAGCGTGCGTATAATGAGCAGAAGCAGGTTCTCAATCCTCAGGCGCCGGCGGTTCTTCTTCATCGCCTGCAGCAAAAACTCCATCGCCGCCCATACCACCCGCTTGAACCGCCGCCTGTTCAGCAGGTAGATTATTATCGGCACCGAGCCGAGCGCCAAGCCCCACAACAGTGCACTGTTGGCAAATGTCAACATTACGTCTTCCCCCCTGTGCCGCCCTTGCTCACACGTGCACTGCGCATCGCCAGGTATCTGGTCAGCGCCACGTCAAGCGGCATCCCGGTGTGCAACTGCACGTAGTCCACCCGGTTGTTCCGGCAGCCCTTCTTTATGTCATTCAGGAATGTGTCAAGCTCCCGGAGGTACGCTTTTTTAAGCGCCCTCGGGTCGGCAAGAAGCTCCGGATATTCCTCGAGCCCCTCGAAAAGCGTCATGCTCTCAAAGGGAAACGTCAGCTCGAACTGGTCCAGTATATGAAACACCAGTATCTCGTGCTTCTTGTGCCGCAGGTGGCGCAGCCCGAACAGTATGTTGTCCACGCTGTCGAACAGGTCGCTGATTACTATCACCAGCCCCTTCTTCGTTATCCGCTCCGCCAGGTTGTGAAATATCACCCCCATGTTCGTCTTCTCACGGGGCTTGACCTGGCTCATCTCGTGCAGTATCTGCTTGAGCTGTATCCCCGTCGACGTGGGCGGCAGGTACTTGTGGATGTCCTGGTCGAACATCACCATCCCCACCGCATCCTGCTGGTGCAGTATCAGGTACGACAGCGACGCGGCTACGTAGCACGCGTAGTCGTACTTCGTCAGCGCCCTGTCAGAGCCGTACAGCATCGACTCCGACGTGTCAAGCACGACGTGGCAGCGCAGGTTCGTCTCTTCCTCGTACTGCTTGATGTAGTACCTGTCCGAGCGGCCCCACACCTTCCAGTCTATGTACTTTATGTCATCGCCCGGCACGTACTCCCTGTGCTCCGCAAACTCCACGGAAAACCCGTGGTACGGGCTGCGGTGAAGTCCCGAAATAAAACCCTCCACTATCAGGCGCGCCTTCAGGTCCAGGCGCCTTATCTTGCTCAGGGTCTTCGGGTCAAGGTACTTGCGATAGTCTTCCTGCTCTTCGGCCATCGTGGGCCCCCGATGCTCTCAACAACCAACTGAACGACCCGCCGCCTACGTCTTGGGCACGTGCTCAAGCAGCCGGTCCGTTATCGTGTCCGTCGTTATGCCTTCCGCTTCCGCGGTGAAGTTCGTTATCAGCCTGTGCCGCAAAACAGGGTGGCTCACAGCAGCCACGTCCTCGCAGGACACGTAGTAGCGCCCGTACAGCAGCGCCCTGGCCTTGCCGCCAAGTATCAGGTACTGCGTCGCTCGCGGCCCCGCGCCCCAGCTCAACCACTCCTTGATGAAGTCCGGCGCCTCCGGCTTGGTCAGCCTCGTCGCCCTCACCATGTTCATCGCGTACTCTATCACGTGGTCCGCAATCGGGACCTTCCTCACTATCTCCTGGATGTTCAGAATCTCCTCGCCGCCCAGAACCTTCTTGAGCTGCAAATCCTGAATCGTCGTCGTCAGCTTCATGATGTCCATCTCTTCCTGCGCGGAAGGATAGTCCACGTAGATGTTGAACATGAACCGGTCAAGCTGCGCCTCAGGAAGCGGGTAGGTGCCCTCCTGCTCAATCGGGTTCTGCGTCGCCAGCACGAAGAACGGCAGGGACAGGTCGTGCTTGCGCCCGCCCGCCGTCACCTGGTATTCCTGCATCGCCTCGAGAAGCGACGCCTGCGTCTTCGGCGGCGTCCGGTTAATCTCGTCGGCCAAAATTATGTTCGCAAACACCGGGCCCTTGATAAACACAAGCTCGCGCTCGCCCGTTGACTTGTCCTCCTGGATTACCTCCGTGCCCGTTATGTCCGCTGGCATCAGGTCGGGCGTAAACTGGATTCGGTTGAACTCCAGGTCCAGACACATCGACAGGCTCTTTATCAGAAGCGTCTTCGCAAGACCCGGTACCCCCACCAGCAGGCAGTGACCCCTGCAGAATATCGCAATCAGCAACTGCTCAACCACATCCTGCATGCCCACAATGTTGTTGGAAAGCTCCTCCTTGATAGTCTTGTACCCCTCCTGCAGACGCTTCACCTGCTCCATGTCGCTCTCGAACATCTCCGGCGCCTGCTGCGCCTCCTCAACCTTCTCCTCATTCTCTGCCATTCTCTACCTCCTCAGAAACCCACAACGTGTTTAGTTATACTTCCCCTGTCGAAATGCGCCCCAATGTTATCCGCACCCGGCTACTACATCAAGCCAATTACCGCTCTCCTAAATTATACGGCACCGCCTCTGCCCATGTTTGACACGCGCAAACAAAACTCGCAACTGTCAACTCCGGGGATTGAACATCCATTGTCTATATAATACAATCTGCACCATGAAATGCATGGTATGCAATGTCATTAACGGAGCCGAACAGGCGCACGTCCTGCGAGACACCGATGACATTATCGCCTACCGCAGCCTCACCCCGCTGACCCCTGTCCACATCATCATCGCGCCGAAAAAACACATCCCATCGCTTACCGCCCTTACGCCGCAGGATGCCGAGGTAATCGCGAAGATTTTCCTTCTCATCCCCGAGCTCGCAAGAGAGAAGGCAATATTCCAGTGCGGCTTCCGCGTAATCGCCAACACCGGGCCCGACGCAGGCGAGGAGGAACTTAACCCCCACCTGCACTTCCACCTCCTCGGCGGCACCACGCTGACAAACTATCTCGCATGAAAAATCAAAATGCTCTCGAATCCCTTGCAACACATCATGACCGGTCAAGCCCCGTCCGCCGGACGGCGGATTCATATCCGGGGAAAGGTTAGCCGGCGGACTTGTCCGCCGTGTGATGGCCGGGCCGCCTGCGGCCCGGAATAAAAACCACCTCGACCTGCCGCCAAGCCAATCCCACGCCGTCTGATGCCATCTGGAATTATATTGCAAAATTTGGCAATGTTGCAGAATTCTGCAATATAATCGTCAATGAACAAAAGCGATAAGGCTTGCCACTTCTCGTGGTCGGTGCCGAAGTTATTCCTTGGTGCTTTGTCTCTCACGCTGCTGCATGCGGTTGAGCGCTCGTGACGCAGCTCCGTGAACGCGAATGAGTCGGGTGCGTTCCTGCAGCGTCTTGAGTGAGTTCTCGAAGGTGGGGTCGCCGAGTTCACCCATGATGTCGCAGGTATGAACCATCAGAGGGAAATCTCCTCCAACCATGCCTTCCGCCCGGGCTGACAGTTCTTCATCCAGTTGCTCTTTCAACATCGTGTTTAAAGCATCCTGATGTCCTGGTATTGTTTTCAGTTGGTCCAGGACTTCCTTCGCAATCGGGTTGTCGAACCGTCCGTGGTGATGAGGAAGCCGGTTGTCAAGTGAAGCTTGAACAATCTCTCTCACTTCGTGCATGGTATCTTGAGGCAGGTCATTTACCGGTGAACTTGCGATTTGCTGGCTCCTGCAGCCGGCGAACAATACAATTGCTATTAGAATGAACCAAATCCCTTTCATG
>DAOVDS010000229.1 GCA_030669415.1 bacterium | reverse complement strand
CGCCTTCTTCATGCCTTTGGCGGCGCTCATGCGCTCGTCCTTGTAGAACACTTCGCCTTCGCCGATAAGCGGGAGCGCAATCTGTGACATGGGCGCGAGGTCGCCGCACGCGCCCACGGAGCCGTGCTGGCAGGCGACGGGTGTGACGCCGCGGTTTAGCATCTCGACGAAGGTTTGTGTAAGTATCGGCCTCTGGCCGGAGTTACCGTGGCAGTGGACGTTGATTCGCGAGCAGATTGCGGCACGCACGTCGTTTACCTGCATCGGCTTGCCGTATCCTGCGGCGTGGCTGTAAACGAGGAACTTCTGATACTGCTGTATCTGCTCGTCTGCAAGCACCACCTCCGAAAACTCGCCGATGCCGGTGTTGACGCCGTACATAATCTCGTGGGCGTTGATTTTCTTGTCCAGCATGGCCCGGCACTTCTCGATGCGCTTAACGGCATCGGGGTGGAGCTCCACCGGCTCGTTCTCGCGCGCCACCCTGTTCACATCCTCAATCGTGAGGTGGAAGCCATCCAGTACTACACTCATTCGTCCTCCAATCGTTCCCCTCTCGATACCTCCGGGCGGCGCACGCACGCCGCCGGGATGGGCCAGCCGCAAGGGGCTTCGGTCAGGCATCGGCGCATTATGCAGAAGCCCCCGCGCCTGTCAAGCCAAATCATCCGCGCCTGACCACGCGAGGCGGAAACAGGTTTATTTGCTTGCGGAAGTGGTGTTTGGGCGTCTTAATGTACCCTGAGGCAAGAAGTGACAAGTGCGCCGGGGGCAAAGATGGAACTTGAAAACATGCCTGATGACCTCAAGCCGGTGGTGGCGTTTCACGGGCATCTGTGCCCGGGGGTGCTGATCGGATACAGGGCGTCGAAGATTGCGCTTGAGAAGCTGCGTTCCGGCAGGTCTGAAGACGAGGAGCTTGTCGCGATTGTGGAGAATGACTCCTGCTCGGTGGATGCGGTGCAGTACATGACGGGCGCGACTTTCGGCAAGGGGAACCTGGTATTTCGCGACTACGGCAAGCAGGTGTTCACATTTATCCGGCGCTCGGACGGGAAGGCGTTTCGGGTCTCGCTTCGCGCGGATGCGAGGGAGCCGGATAACCCGACGCCGCAGGAGCTTGACATTCTCGAACAGGCAAAAGCGGAAAATCCACCGGATGAGGTGCGCCAGGCCGCGCACCGGATATCTGTTGAGAATTATCTTGAGAAACTGGATGAGAGACTCTTTGATGTCGAGCGGGTTGACGTGCCCATCCCTGAAAAGGCGCGGATTTTCAAGTCAGTGGAGTGCGACTCCTGCGCCGAGAAGACGATGGAGACGCGCATTGTCGAGTGCGAAGGCCGCAGGTATTGCATCCCGTGCAGCCGGAAACGCCCCGAGTGTGCCGGGAAGGAGCGTCAGCTTGGGCTCTGAGAGTTTCATGGAGCTGGTCAAGGGCAGGCGCAGCATAAGGCGTTTCCTGCCCAAGAAAGTGCCGCGGGAGGTGATGGAGTCCTGCCTGGAGGCGGCGCGGCTCGCGCCCTCGGGGGAGAATGTCCAGCCCTGGCGGTTCCTTGTGCTTGATGAGCCGGACAGGATACGGGACTTCGGCGAGCAGGCGTTCTCCGGCATTTACAGGTTCACGCGCTGGGCGCTTAAAGCGCCGGTGATTGTGGTGATACTGGCGAAGCTCGACATACTGACAAACAGGATAGGGGCGCACCTTCAGGGAACGCAGTATTACCTGCTGGATATTGGCATCGCGGGTACGCACCTGATGATGCGGGCATACGAGCAGGGGCTCGGCGGCTGCTGGATAGGGTGGTTCAACGCGAAGAAGGCGGCGAGGGCGCTGAGGGTGCCGAAGAAGTACAGGGTAGTGTGCTGCATGGCGCTGGGGTATTACGAGGAGCCCAGGAAGCGGCGCAAGAAGAAGTATGAGCTTGGCAAGGTGGCCTGGTTCAATGAGATGCCCTAAGATGCAGGCTGCAATTCTCCTGAAGACTACTACACCGTCACTACTGAAATTGTACGTTCCTGCTTACGTCTTAACTTGCAGAATACAGGAAACTCAACAGCTATTTTCAAAAGTGGCAAGCCACTACATGTTGCCGCGCTTGACCTTCTTGGTTATCTGGGCCCGTATGGTGTAGCGCAGAATCAGGTCAGAACTCTCTTTGGGCATGTCAAGGAACCGGAGCACGAGGCTGCACTTCCCCGGCACCTCTGGCAGGGCATCTATCGAGTCCAGCCTGGCAAGCGCCTTGATAGCCTCGTCCTGCGAAGGCAGGAGGATGTTGAGCCCGACCAGTATCTCCTGAGAGAGGAGGTGGACAAGGGTATCGCCGTCGGGGAACTTCACCTCAAGCGCCAGGCCGCTGCCCGAGAGATTGCCGGTATGACCCTCGTGCACACTCGGGTCCTTGACATCGAGGGTCTTGGAGAGGAACTTGTAGCGCACAGGGATGTCCATGGAAACCTTGACAAAGTTTCTTCTTCCGCCAGCCATTCAGTCTCCCTGAAACATCAGGCCCGCAAACACCACACCTGAGGGTATGCTACCATAGACTGACAGGTTTGGGAAGCGAAAAATCCGGCCGAATCTGATAGAAAAACCGGGTGCCTCAGTTAACTGTGGCACCCGGTTGTACGCGCCGGATTAGAACAAACCGACAGTCTTGCCTGTCTTGTCGATATCGACCTTCCAGAACGCGGGCTCCGAAGGCAGGCCGGGCATTGTGCGCATGGTGCCCAGAAGCGGGTACAGGAAGCCCGCGCCTGCTGAAAGCCGAATGTCGCGCACCGGCACCTTGAAGCCCTTGGGCACGCCCTTAAGGCTCGGGTCGTGCGAGAGCGACAGGTGCGTCTTGGCGTTGTTTATGGAGAGGTTGGCGTATCCGAGCTCGGTGTAGAGCTTGGCCTTCCTCTTTGCCAGGGGCGACATGATTATGTCGTCCGCCCGGTAAATCTTCTGGCAGATTGTGCGAATTTTTTCCTCTATCGGCATGTCGTCCGGGTAGAGGAAGTGGAAATCGTTGGGTTGGTCGCAGGCGTCGCAGACGAGCTGTGCAGCCTCGGTGCAGCCTGCGCCGCCCTTGGACCACGCCTCGATGGGCGCGGCTCCGAAGGCGCCCTGGTCCTTGGCGTACTTGACGAGGAAGTCGACTTCCTTGTCAGTATCGAAGTGGAACCTGTTTGCGGTCACTACGACGGGTGCGCCGAAGGAAAGCATGTTCTCGATATGCACCTTGAGGTTCTCGGCGCCTTTTTCAAGCGCTTCCATGTTCTCGGACTCTGCCGCCTCTTTAATGGTGTTGTAGTTCTGGCCCGGCTTGAGGACGAACGCTCCGCCGTGCATCTTCAGCGCGCGGATGGAACAGGTAATGACGACCGCGTCCATCTTGAGGCCAGAGGCGCGGCACTTGATGTCGAAGAGCTTCTCCGCACCGCAGTCAGCGCCGAAGCCGCTCTCGGTAATGACGTAGTCGCCGAGCTTGAGCGCGACGAGGTCCGCCACGACCGAGTTGTTTCCGTGCGCGACGTTGGCGAACGGGAACCCGTGATTGATAACGGGCGTATTTTCGAGCGTCTGCACCAGGTTGGGCTTTATGGCGTTCTTCAGCAGGACAGTCATGGTGCCTGCGACCTTGAGGTCTTCGCAGGTGACGGGCTTCTTGTCGTAGGTGAAGCCCACAACCATGCGGCCCAGCCTCTCGCGCAGGTCTCGGAGACCGGAGGTCATGGCCACGATAGCGGCAACCTCGGTCGCGACGGTGATGTCGTACCCGGTCTGGCGCGGGTAGCTGTTGGCCCTGCCGCCCAGGCCCACAACCACGTCGCGCAGCGCGCGGTCATTGAGGTCAACGCAGCGTTTCAGGTTGACGTTGTTGGGGTCAATGTTGAGCGGGTTCTTGTGCAGTATCGAGGCGTCAAGCGCGGCGTTGGTCAGGTTGTTTGCCGACTCGGTCGCGTGGATGTCGCCGGTGAAGTGGAGGTTGATTTCCTCCATGGGCACCACCTGCGAGTACCCGCCGCCGCATGCGCCGCCCTTGATTCCAAAGGTCGGGCCCTTCGAGGGTTCGCGCAGTGTGTTGACGACCTTCTTGCCGATTTTCGCCATTCCCTGGCCGAGGCCGATGTTTGTCACAGTCTTCCCCTCGCCCAGCGGCGTCGGGGTAATGGCTGTCACGGTAATAAACTTGCCGGTGGGATTGCCCTTGAGCCTCTCGATAACGGAGAGGTCGATTTTCGCCATGTACTTGCCGTGCGGCTCAAGCTCGTCATCCGTGATACCGAGCTTCTCGGCAATGTTGGTAATCCTCTCCATCTTCGCCGCCTGGGCAATCTCAAGATCGCTTGGCACATCGTGGGCCATCCCTTCCTCCTTTCAGGATGTAACTGCCCAAAAGTTGACCTAAACTCTACACGCCTTTGGAAATGAAGGATGCACATCTTAGCCACGCGCACCCCGCCTGTCAAGCTCTATTGATGATAATGATGCGAAGGATGCAAAGGACTGGCAATCCTGCCGCCGCTGCCGTATCATATTGGCGCAAGATTTGTCAACCCGAGTCGGTATCGGACGAACTCACGCAGCCCGGGGGGAGACAGATGAGAAGAACGCTGCCACTTGCCCTTCTTGTGCTGATTCTCTTCCCTTTGTCTGGGGCGAAGGCTCAAGACAAACAGAAAGAAAAAGTCGAGAAGATACAGAAACTAATCAAGGATTTGAAGGACAAGGACTGGCGAGTCCGCCAGTCTGCTGCGGCTGACTTGGGCTACATAGGTGATAAGAGAGGCGTTAAGCCACTCATTGAGGCACTAAGAGACAGCAACGAGACAGTCCGCTCCCGCGCGGAAATGTCGTTGGGCAGCTTGGGTCGGCCCGCCGTCGGGCCTTTGATTGAAGTACTCAAAGATGAAAACAAGGATTTGCGCAGGAGAGCGGTTTGGGCGTTGGGGGAAATAGGCGACAAAGAGGCGGGCAAGCCCTTGATCGGCCTGCTCCAGAATGACAAGGACAGCGAGGTCCGGGCTCGTGCCGCAGAGGCATTGGGGAAAATGCACGATAGCAACGCGGTCGAACCTCTACTTGAGGCGTTGAAGGATAAGAATGCAGGCATCCGCGCCAACTCTGCTGAAGCATTAGGAGAGATCGAGAACAAGAAAGCAACTGAGTCGTTGCTCAAGGCTCTTGAAGACAAGGAGTTTACCGTTCGTTTAGGTGCTGCGGAGGCTCTGGGCAAGATTCGCGACACGAGAGCAGTTGAACCCCTTATCAAGGCTTTGGATGACAAGGTGTCGAGTGTCCGCTGTCATGCAGCGCTGGCACTTGGCGAGATAGGGGACGCCAGAGCACTCAAGCACCTCTCCAGAATACTGAAAAGTCGGGAAAGTCAGTTCGCTCATGCCGCAGTGATAGCTCTTGAGAACATGGGAGAGTGCGCGGCTGAACCTCTCGCTGGGGTTTTGGGCCGTAAGGAATGCTACATTGTTGTGCGCGCAATATGTGCATTAGCGGAGATGCGCTCGAAGAAATCGGTTGAGCCCCTTCTAAAAACTCTTAAACACCAGCATAGCGATGTGCGTGAGACTACTGCATGGGCATTAGGCGAGATTGGAGACAAGAGGGCTGTCGGGCCTCTTATGGAGGCACTCGAGGATAATGCCGCACACTCGAGAGTATCCCGCGCCGCAGCAGAAGTGCTGGGAAAGATAGGGGATGCGAGGGCAGTCAAACCGCTACTTGACCTCCTGAAAAATGAGGAGAGCGATGCCCGTTCGACGGCCGCCAAGGCATTGGGGGAAATAGGAGATGAGATAGCCATTGAACCGCTAATAGTCTGGGGACTGAAAGACAAGGATGATGGATTGCGAGGTTCCGCAGCATATGCACTGGCAAAGATAGGCGGCAAGAAGGTAGTAGATCCCCTCAGGCAGGTATGGAAAGAAGACAGGGCTGGGCGACTTGGCGCTGCTTTTGGGCTGGCTAAAGTAGTCGGTGATGCTGATGCGTTCCAGTTTGTTCTCGACACCCTGAAAGATAAGGACAATGAGTACCTGCGCAGTGCTGCCGCAGAGGCGTTAGCGGAAATAGGTGACGAGAAAGCGGTTGAACCGCTGGTAGAGACATTGAAGGACTGGTATCCCTTGGTGCGCATCTCTGCTGTGGAGGCACTGGGCAAGATAGCCGGTGAGAAAGCAGTCGAGCCGTTGATTAGAATGCTCAAAGACGAGGAATCGCTTGTCCGGCACGCAGCAGCAGAAGTATTGGGAAACCTTGGCGACAAAGGAACGGCCAAACCTCTTATTCACGCGCTTGAAGATAGTGATTGGCAAGTGCGCATTTCGGCAGCCAGAGCGCTGAAGAAAATAACGAAGCAGGACTTCGGCCGGGATTATGACAAGTGGAAAGCGTGGTACGAGAAGAATGAAGGCAAGTAGTTATCCTCTTCTCCGATAGCTCCCTCACAAGGCACGCCACGGCGCGATAAACACTTGACTTTGGCGGATGGGCTGGTAAACTAAGTCGGAACTTTTCCACTCTTATTCAGGAGTGCGTAATGGCAAGGAAGAAAGCACAACATCTCTATGAGCTTCTGGGGCAGAAGGCCCAGGAGGCGGCGCAGGCTGCCAAAGCGTCATCTGCAAGGGAGTCCGGGGCCCTGAAGACACCCTCCCCGGCACCCAAGCCGGCGCGGCGCAGGTACATCCCCGGCGCATCCGCACCGGTGCGTACCCCCATGCCTGCCGGAGCCGGCCACGAGCATGCGCTTGAGAACATCGTAACTATCCGGCGCGACACGGCGATAGTGGGCGCACTCCTGGTGGTAGTCCTGCTGGTGGTAGCCTTCGTCGTGGGACGGGCGACGGCGCCCGGGCACGTCGAGGAGAAGGCGCTCAACCAGGGGCTCAAAGACACAAGGCGCGAGCAGCTTACCGAGCCGGAGACTCCCGCCTCGCCGGCGACCGACCGGGAAGAGGAGGAAGCTCTCAGGGCGGCCGAAGAGGCACGCAGGATTGCCGAGGAAGCGGCCCGGCAGCCAGAACCGGCATCAGCGCAGCCGCAGCGACAATATGCCGTGTA
>DAOVDS010000373.1 GCA_030669415.1 bacterium | reverse complement strand
AGGGACTTGAGGCCGTTGGCAAGCTGGCAGACCTCGCGGTTAAGCTCGGCGTATGTTACCTTGCGCGAGGGGCCTTCGTCTCTTTCGGAGATAATTACAGTCTTGTCGGCGCTCTTTTCGAGGTGGCGGTCAATGCAGTTGTGCACGATGTTGAGCTTTCCGCCGACGAACCACTTTGTCCACGGGAAGCCTTCCGACATGTCGAGCGTCTGGGTGTAGGGCTCGTACCAGTCGACTCCGAGGTCTTCGAGAGCCGCATCCCAGAACCACTTGATATCCTGGGTGGAGCGCTCGATAAGCTCCTGGTAGGTCTTGATTGAGTGCTTCTTCATGAAGCGTGTGATGTTGCTCTTTTCAATGTAGTCGCCGTAGGGCTCCCAGATAATCTTGCTCACAATTTCACCTCCGCGCCTGAAATGTCATGTTCCAAGTTTACTGACGGGAATTCACATCTTACAGGTGTGTTCGGCCAAGTCAAGCGATTTTGAGTTAAGCGTCTGCACCGCCGGTTGCGGGGGTGTGGACTATGCGGGCGATTTCGGTGCGCGAGGCTGAGCGAATAACAAGGTGTTACAAGAGGCGCAGTTTGTAGTTGCGCCGTGTCAACTCCACTTTTTCGTTTTCCATGTCCAGCTTGACACCCCATTTCTGCATGGTCGATGCGCCGATTATAAGGTCTTCCGTTGTCCGGTCGAGGACAAGGAACTCATCCGAATACCAAACGCCGTCAACAGCAAAATCTGCAACGATGCGTCCCGAAGGCGTCACAGGCGCATCCGGGTTGGCAGTTTGGAACGACATGTCCCTGGTAAGTGGGATGACGCTTTCTATCTGTTCTGCTACCTCGCGTTTCAGAAACGAATAGGTCGCGCCGGAATCGAACAGTGCAGTCACCTCGACTTCGCCTTTTGAGCCAACAAGCCGCACCTTCTCGAAAATCTCGCCCATTTCGCCACCCCTTTGTTTGCCGTTGTTGATTCAAGTAGAATTCTAACGCTTGCATGGGCCGTGTCAAGCGCGAATCTGCTGCTTCTGGCGTGGTACGTCCCGGAACACGAGGATTTGAACCATGCCGATTATTCTTCCGTGATTCTGCGTATGATCTCCCTGAGCTTCTCTCTCTTCTTCTCGTCTGTCTCTTTCTCAAGTGCCGCGTTGAGGGCCTCCAGCGCCGGTTCGCCAATTCTGACAAGTGCATTCGCCGCTCTCTGGCGCAGGCTCCAGTCTGAATCGCCAAGGACATTGATAAGCGCCTGTATTGCTCTTGGGTCCTTGAGTTGGCCGAGTGCCCAGGCCGCCGTCTGGCGCACCCCGTCCGCCGGGTCCTGAAGTGCGCTCAGAAGAGAGGGCACTGCGCTCTTGTCGCTGATTTTGCCGAGAGACATTGCAGCAGCCGACCGCGTTTTATCATCGGGGTCTCTGAGTGCTTTGACAAGGGAAGCAGTTCCCTTTGAATCTCCAATTCTGCCGAGCGCCCATACTACTCTTCGGCGCACGCTCACTTGCTCGTCACGCAGGGCTTTGGCAAGGGCTTCCACCGCCTTCGGGTCTTTGAATCCGCTGAGTGCGTGAGTCACCGCCACGCGGACATTTGCCAACTTGTCGCCAAGCGCCTTGATGAGCGGCTCCAATGTCGCTGGCTCCGCCAGATCGCTGAGTGCGTAGGCTGCCAGTTCCCGCACATGGGCTTTCGCATCAGCGAGAGCTTTCATAAGTGGCTCCGTAGCCCTTGGGTCGCGGAATTTTCGCAGAGAACCTATTGCAGCAGAACGCACCATGTAGTATTCATCGCCAAGGGACTTGATGAGCGCATCCACAGCCGCCGGGTCTTTAATCTTGCCGAGCGACTTTACGGCTTCCCGTCGAACGTTGGCAGCCTTATCAGAGAGAGCCTTAATAAGGGGCGTTACAGCGCTTTGGTCGCCGATTTGGCCCAGCGACCTTGCGGCATAGAATCGGACTTCGTGATTGGGGTCCTTGAGTGCTTCGGCAAGCGGGCCGATAGCCCTTGAGTCCTTGAGCCAGCCAAGCGCGTAAGCTGCGAAGTAGCGCACCTTAGCATCCGTGTCATCGAGAGCCTTGATAAGATGTCCTACAGCCCTTTTGTCCTCAATATGGCCGAGGGCCCTCGCGGCGCGCCAGCGCAGCTCCGGGTCTGTGTCCTGCAGCGCCCTTGTGAGGGGCTCAACCGCCCTGGGGTCTCTGAAATCGCCAAGGGCGTATGCTGCGGCGCATCTCAGGGAGGCGTCCGGGCTGGCGAGCGCTCCAATCAGGTGCTCTGTGGCAGGCTTGCCGAGCCTGCCGAGTGCTTCCATGGCAGCGTCTCGCACACCGCTGTCGCTGTCCTTAAGCCTCTGGATAAGAGGCATTGCCGCCCTTACATCCCTTGTTCTGCCCAGCGCCTTGGCCGCTGTGCCGCGTACGTTTCGGTCCTCGTCACTGAGCATCTCGATTACGGCCTCAGTGAATCTGGGGTCTTCCAGGTGTCCAACCAGGTCTATCGCACCCGCACGCATCGCGGGATTCTTGTCGCGCAGGGCTTTCAAGAGCAGTTTGCCGAGTTTGGGGTCTTTGTACCAGCGAAGGGAAGATGCCGCTTCCCCGCGCACACGCTTGCTGGTATCACCAAGCGCCTTGACAAGCGGCTCGGTGGCCTTTCTGTCGCCGATTCTGCCGAGGCTCCAGACTGCCGTGCGGCGGACATCTTCACTGGTGTCGTCGAGGGCCTTGATTAGCGCCTGAACAACTCGATCATCTTTGACAAAGGCGAGCGCCTGCGCGGCACCGGCGCGGACGAGGGCGCGGGGGTTGGCGAGCGCCTTGACAAGCGACGGCGCGGCGGATTTCCCGAATCTGGAAAGCCCCTTAGCTGCTGTGTCGCGCACAGCCGCCTGAGCATCACTAAGTGCCCAGACAAGCGGGGCAACCGCGTCGGGATGGCCTGACTGGGCCAGTTTTCCAACTATCCTGCGGCGAACCAGGACATCAGAGGATGTCAGTTGGGCGTGAATGCCGGGAAACTGTGTAGCCAGAGCGCTTGTTATCCCGAATCTGAAGTACTTCCCGGCAATGTGTTCCAGCCGGGTTATCACCTCGGCATCTTTGGAGCTATCAAAATAGCGCTTCAGGTAGCAAAGAACGGCGTCGAAGTTATCTGTATCCTTTGTTAAGAGAGTTCGCAGTTGTTTGTCGGCAGCTTTGTGGGTGGGGTACTGGTCGTCTGCAAGTTGGGCAAGGAGCTTGTCTATTTTCTGCTTGAGCTGGGCGGGGAGTTGGGGTTTGTCATCCTGGGCGTGCAGGAGGGTGCAGGGGACGAGAGTCAGGAAAGTCAGGGCGAGAGTTG
>DAOVDS010000391.1 GCA_030669415.1 bacterium | reverse complement strand
TCCTGCGAGGGGTCGGCGTACGCCTTTGGGCTGTACGGAGCGACATCCTCCGGCGCCGCGACCGGCACCTCCTTGGAGCGTTCCTTCTTTCGTACGAAATCCAGGCATCTGTTTATCGTTATTCTGCACAGCCACGTCCAGATACTTGATTCTCTGCGGAACTTGTCAAGCGAGCGGAACGCCTTGACAAAGACATCCTGCACGAGGTCGAGCGCGGTCTGGGTGTCGAAGCACCAACTGTAGGCGATTCGATATACGCGCTCCCTGTAGCGGTTGAAAAGCCCTTCATACGCCTCCTCGCTGCCGGCTACGGCAAGCTCGACAAGCCTGACATCCGCCAGTGCGCCGGCCGCTCCCGGTTGAGCAGGCCGTGCAGTGGTCCCGGTGCGATGGCTTGCGGCCTGTGCTGCACCGGGGCGCGTTTTCTTGGACCCGGGGCTGACCCTGTCCTTGGAGCATGTCATAGCCATACCAGCGATGTAGACGCCACAAGTGGTGTTTTATTCACATCCATCCGGCCCGCAGCCGGCGTTTTTCCGCGTTATTTCGGCTTCTTGAAAATGGAGAGCTTGGCTATTTCGGTCGCCAGTTTCTGGCCGATGTCCTGCATGCACTGCTGGTGCGCCCTTTCCTGGCCGAGGGTATGCGAGCGCTTGAGCGGCTTGGTGTTGAACTCCTTTATGACCTTGCGGTCAATGCGCCTGATTACGCGGATATGGAGCTCGCCGAAGGAGTTCCAGGCCACCGTGTTCTTGAAGTACACGGCCTTCTTTCCCTTTTTGAACTTGCCCTCGCCGATAATGAGATAGTCGGCAGTCTCGGCCGGGTCAACCCACTTCTTGGGGGCGGGTTTCTCCGGCTTGTCGGGTTTTTCATCACCTTCATCGGGATTGTGGGGCTTTTCGCCCGCCTCGTCAGGGTCGTGAGGCTCTTCACCCGGCTCGTCAGGCTTCTTTTCCGGCTCCTCGCCGTCTCCTTTTTTGCCGTTCTCGCCTTCTTCGTCTTTCTCTTTCTTCTTCTCTTTCGGTTTCCGGCGCCACCGGACAACCTTGATATGCGAGAAGTCGAGCTTGTCCACCCCCGTCCTCTTGCGCAGTTTCTCGTAGTCCTTTTCTATCTTCTTTTCCCTCTTCTCTTTGGACCACTTCGACCAGTCGTGCCTCTTGCGCTGCTCTTCTTTCCACTTCTCCTTGTTCTCGGGATTGGCCAGCTCGAACGTCTTCTGAATCAGGAACCCGGTCATGCGCCACTTGTACGGCTTACCATCGACGTAGTCCAGGATGTTGATGTAGACGACGATTTTTCCATCATCGGGCTTGGGCTTCTCCTTGGGCTCTTCAGGCTTGGGCTTCTCTTCGGGCTGCCCGGGTTTGGGCTCGGGCCTGGGGGGAGGCGGCTCCTGCGCATAAGCGCAGAAAGTCAGAAGAAACAGCGTTAGAAACGCCACAAGCCATAACCTGTTCATCTTCATTTCCTTTCGTCAGAACTCGCGTCATCAGATTAGACGGGCACCGGGGCTGCAACTTTCGGCAATTGTCTCCTTTTCACACGAGATGCCGCTTCACTCAGGCTTCCGCACGTGTAAGTCTACAGTTGCGCCCCGTGGCTCGTCAAGCATGTTCTTTGAGCGAATGATTCGAATCTTGACTTCGGAGCTGTTATTGGGTAGTAATTCTGCTTCAACTGGCGTGCAAGTGCTTTGTGGGAAGGCACCCTGGGTGGAAAACGCTGTTTCAGGCACGGGGACTGACCTCTCCTCAATCCTCATAAACGCGACGCTTGCCGCATACATCGCGGCGGCGCTGGCCTACCTTCTCTACGCCGTCGTAAGTAAGAAGGCTATTCATGCAGTCGCGCTTGTAGTGCTCCTTGCCGGCCTGGGGCTCAATATCGCCTCGATAGTGCAGCGCTGGTTTCAGGCGGGCTACGCGCCCGTAACCAACATGTACGAGTCCATGGTCCTCTTCGGCGCCTGCATTGCAGCAGCTTACGTAATTGCCGAGCGGGTCATCAAGATTGCGCGGATGGGCTGGCTGGTAATCACCTTTGCCGTGCTGACTATCGCGTTCGCCTCTTTCTACACCGACGACACGATAAAGCCGCTCATCCCCGCCCTCCAGAGCAACTGGCTCACAGTACACGTCATCTCATACTTCTGCGCCTACGCCGTGCTTACAGTCTCATTCGTCTCGAGCATAGTCTACCTGTTCAGCTCGGTACGCAGGAAGACCGGCGAGCCTTCCGAGAAAGCCGCGCTCGTCACGCGAAAGTCAATCCAGTTCGCCTTCCCGCTGCTGACTATGGGCCTCTTGACCGGCGCCGTCTGGGCCAAGGAGGCCTGGGGCGACTACTGGTCATGGGACCCGAAAGAGACGTGGTCGCTGATTACCTGGCTTATGTACCTGAACTTCCTTCACCTGCGATACACAGTTCCCGGCATTGTGAAGTCGCTGGGCTGGAAGGCCGAGAGGGCGCCGCTTATCGAGAATATCTTCGCCTTCGCCGGGTTCCTGCTCAACGGCTTCACCTACCTCGGCGTCAACTACCTGCTTTCCGGCCTGCACGCATACACCTAACAAGACTCACAGCAGCCTGGCCTGTCAGGCATCCACATACACTCTTGGCAACCTGGGCGAAAGGGCCGCGACAACCTGGTAGTTTGAGAGGCCCGCCGCGCCAGCAAGGTCATCGGCGCTGATTTCCTCGCCCCCCTGCCAGCCGATAAGCACAGCCTCGTCGCCTTCTCTCACAGAGTCGTCCTGCGCCAAATCCACAAACATCGCTGTGGCAGGCACGTCCGCAATCACCGGATACCTGTTTCCACCGATAAGGACTTCAGCTCTACCCGCACCGCCGCGCGGATAACCGTGTGTATAGCCCACAGGCAGCGTGGCGATGCAGGTATCCTGCGCCGCAACGTATTTCCTGCGGTACGAAACACTCTCGCCCTTCGGCAGGCGCGCCACGCGGGCTACCCGCGCCTTCAGCGAGAGGAT